>NZ_BCBD01000050.1:0-32150 GCF_001320345.1 Pseudomonas sp. NBRC 111127
CTCCAGCACGATACGCGACTCGACTTCTTCCTCCAGGGCCAGGCCAGCCAGCTCGTCGGGGTCGATTGGGCTGATGAAGTCCGGGAAGGCCTGGCGCACCAGCAGCGGCTTTTTCTGCCAGTAGTCGCGCATGAATTCGCGGGCCGAGATGCCGCCGAGCAGCTGCAGTGGAGTATCAGGATTCATGTTCAACCTATTGAAAAAACGTAATTTTCGTACGGGAATAAAAACGCCCGGCCAGGCCGGGCGTTATATGCGGCGGTCCGCTTAGACGCGTTTGGCCTGGGCTGCCGCGTTACCGATGTAGGTAGCAGGGGTCAGCAGCTTGAGCTCGGCCTTGGCTTCGGCTGGCATGTCCAGGCCGTCGATGAAGGTCAGCAGCGCTTGTGGGGTGATGCCCTTGCCACGGGTCAGCTCTTTGAGCTTTTCGTAGGGGTTTTCGATGTTGAAGCGGCGCATCACGGTCTGGATCGGTTCGGCCAGCACTTCCCAGCAGGCGTCCAGGTCGGCGGCGATGCGGGCTTCGTTCACTTCCAGCTTGCCGATGCCTTTCAGGCTGGCTTCGTAGGCAATGACGCTGTGGGCGAAGCCTACGCCCAGGTTGCGCAGCACGGTGGAGTCGGTCAGGTCACGCTGCCAGCGCGAGATTGGCAGTTTGCTGGCCAGGTGCTGGAACAGGGCGTTGGCGATACCCAGGTTGCCTTCGGAGTTTTCGAAGTCGATCGGGTTGACCTTGTGCGGCATGGTCGAAGAGCCGATTTCGCCGGCGACGGTCTTCTGCTTGAAGTAGCCCAGCGAAATGTAACCCCATACGTCACGGTCGAAGTCGATCAGGATGGTGTTGAAGCGGGCGATGGCGTCGAACAGTTCGGCGATGTAGTCGTGTGGCTCGATCTGGGTGGTGTACGGGTTGAACTGCAGGCCCAGCTCGTCTTCGATGAAAGCGCGGGCGTTGGCCTCCCAGTCGATCTGCGAGTAGGCCGACAGGTGGGCGTTGTAGTTGCCCACGGCGCCGTTGATCTTGCCCAGCAGCGGTACGGCGGCAACCTGGGCGATCTGGCGCTCCAGGCGGTACACGACGTTGGCCAGTTCCTTGCCCAGGGTGGTCGGCGAAGCCGGCTGGCCGTGGGTGCGCGACAGCATCGGCACGTCGGCGTGAGCGTGGGCCAGGGCACGAATGGCCTCGGCGATCTGGCGCATCAGCGGCAGCAGCACGTCGTCACGGCCAGCACGCAGCATCAGGGCGTGGGACAGGTTGTTGATGTCCTCGCTGGTGCAGGCGAAGTGGATGAACTCGCTGACCTTGGCCAACTCAGGCAACTGGGCGGCCTGCTCCTTGAGCAGGTATTCGATCGCCTTGACGTCGTGGTTGGTGGTGCGCTCGATTTCCTTGACGCGCTCGGCGTGCTCAAGCTTGAAATCGCTGGCCAGGGTGTCCAGCAGGGCGTTGGCCTCGGCAGAGAACGCCGGCACTTCGCCGATTTGCGGGTGGGCGGCCAGGCGCTGCAACCAGCGCACTTCGACCAGGGCGCGGAAACGGATCAGGCCGAATTCGCTGAAGATGGGGCGCAAGGCCTGGGTTTTGCCGGCGTAACGGCCGTCTACAGGGGAAACCGCAGTGAGCGAAGAAAGCTGCATGGGGTGTTCTCGGACAGTCAGGCTTTTGGAAGGGCGCATATCATACATGAAAAATGCGCCTGGGTCGGGTGGCTGACCAAAGGTCGGCCCAATTTGGATCTGGTGGGGGCCCTGTGGGAGCGGGCATGCCCGCGAACACCGGCGTAGCCGGTACCATATACCGCGTCGCCTGCTTCGCGGGCATGCCCGCTCCCACAAGGGGCTGCCCAGCCCGTCAGTTGGGGCTGCGCATCATGTCGTACAGCTCGTTCAGCAGTTTGCGCCGGCTGAACACCAGTTGCCAGCGGTGCCCGCCCAGCTGGCGCCACAGGCGCGCGGCGCGGATGCCGGAGAGCAACAGGGCGCGGATTTTCGAGGCGTTGCTGGCTTGCTGCAGGAAGCGCATGTCGCCGTGTACCTGGATGCGCTGGCGCAGGGTGCTCAAGGTGTCCTGGTACAAGGCTCCGCTGGAAGCGATGACATTTTCGTGGACCAGGCCGAAGTGATCGGCCTGCGACTGGATTTGTGGCAGGCGGTTGCCGATGGTGTCGAGCAGGTCGCCGCGCTTGTTCAACTGGCGCTCCAGGCCCAGCATCGACAGGGCGTAGCGCAGGGGCTCGCGCTGCAGGCTGCTGGGGTCGCGCTCCAGGGCGCCGACCAGCGCGCGATAGCCATCGCGCAGGTTCAGGTCGTCGCCGCCGAACACTTCCAGGGTGTCTTTGGGGTCGCGTACCAGCAAGCTGCCTAGCATGCAGCCGATGTTGGCCTCGCTGGCCTGGCCGGTGCGGGCGATGCGGTCAACCAGTACGGCTGCCTGGAATACGCCGCCCAGGGCAATCAATTGCTCGCGCAGTGTGCTCATGCCCGCGGGCTCCACGGCTCGGCCGCCTCGATCACGCCGCCACCCAGGCACACCTCGCCATCATAGAACACCACCGACTGGCCCGGCGTCACGGCGCGCTGGGGCTCGTCGAACACGGCGCGGTAGCCGCCGTCGGTCAGCGCCAGGGTGCAGCGCTGGTCGCTCTGCCGGTAGCGTACCTTGGCGGTGAGCTGGCGCGGGCTGCTCAGGTCCACCGGGTTGACCCAGAAGATTTCCGACGCGAGCAGGGCGCGGGAGAACAACCATGGGTGTTCGTTGCCCTGGCCGACCACCAGCACGTTGCGGGTCAGGTCTTTGTGCAGCACGTACCAGGGCTCGTCACCGGCGTCCTTCAGGCCGCCGATACCCAGGCCCTGGCGCTGGCCGATGGTGTGGTACATCAGGCCATGGTGGCGGCCGATCACCTCGCCTTCGGTGGTTTCGATATTACCTGGCTGGGCGGGCAGGTACTGCTTGAGGAAGTCGCTGAAGCGGCGTTCACCAATGAAGCAGATGCCGGTGGAGTCCTTTTTCTTGGCGGTGGCCAGGCCGTGTTTTTCGGCAATGGCGCGGACCTCGGGTTTTTCCAGTTCGCCCACCGGGAACAGCGTGCGGGCGATTTCCTTGCCGCCAACGGCGTGCAGGAAGTAGCTCTGGTCCTTGTTCGGGTCAAGGCCTTTGAGCAGTTCGGTAACGGCGCCGGTGTCGCGGCGGCGTACATAGTGGCCGGTGGCAATCAGGTCTGCACCCAGCGACAGGGCGTAGTCGAGGAACGCCTTGAACTTGATTTCGCGGTTGCAGAGGATGTCCGGGTTGGGCGTGCGGCCGGCCTTGTACTCTTCGAGGAAGTGCTCGAACACGTTGTCCCAGTACTCGGCGGCGAAGTTGGCGGTGTGCAGCTTGATACCGATGCGGTCGCACACGGCCTGGGCGTCGGCCAGGTCTTCACGGGCGGTGCAGTATTCGGTGCCGTCGTCTTCTTCCCAGTTCTTCATGAACAGCCCTTCCACCTGGTAGCCCTGCTCGATGAGCAGAAGGGCGGAGACGGAAGAGTCCACGCCGCCGGACATGCCGACGATGACGCGGGTCTTGGCGGGGTCTTTGAGTGCTGGGCTGGTCATGGGTACCGGTGTGTATCAAGGGGGAAAAACGCCGATTCTATCAAAGCCGCGGCGCTACGTCAGTCGCGCAGCAGCGCAAGGCTGTGCAGCGGGCCTGCAAGGTAATCGTCCAGGCAGCGCGGCACCAGCTCGCTGCGCCAGCGGGTGGGGTCGGCCAGCAGCTCTTCGCGGGTCAGCCAGACAGCGCGGACGATGTCGCTGTCCAGGGCCAGGTCGGCATGGTGGCGCACGGGGCGGGCGGCAAAGCAGATGCGCTGGTAGGTCACGCCGTTGCTGGGCGCAGTGTACAGGTAGATGCCGACCACGCCGGTGAGCTCGACTTCCCAGGCGGTTTCTTCCAGGGTTTCGCGCAGGGCGGCCTGGGGCAGGGTCTCGTTGGCTTCCAGGTGCCCGGCGGGCTGGTTGAAGACGTGCCGGTTGGCTTTGAATTCCTCGACGAACAGGAATTTGCCGTCCCGCTCGACGATGGTGGCGACGGTGATGTGGGGTTGCCAAGACACGGTCGATGCTCTCCCTAAGTAGCAAGTAGCAAGTAGCAAGTAGCAAGTAGCAAGTAGCAAGTTGAAGCAATCCGCACCGCTTCGACTTGTAGCTTGTAGCTTGAAACTTGCAGCTGAAAAAGCACAAACCCCGGTGCGTGGCCGGGGTTTGTGCTGTTACGTCAAGCGGACCTTACAGGGCGGCGATGGCGCTGTTCAGGGTCTGGCTTGGGCGCATCACCTTGGCGGTCAGCTCGGCATCCGGGGCGTAGTAGCCACCGATGTCGGCTGGCTTGCCCTGAACGGCGTTGAGCTCGGCGACGATGGTCTCCTCGTTCTCGGTCAGGGTCTTGGCCAGTGGGGCGAAGCGTGCCTGCAGGGCGGCGTCGTCGCTCTGTGCAGCCAGGGCCTGGGCCCAGTACAGGGTCAGGTAGAAGTGGCTGCCGCGGTTGTCGATACCGCCAACTTTGCGCGATGGCGACTTGTTGGTGTCGAGGAACTTGCCGGTTGCCTGGTCCAGGGTGCTGGCCAGAACCTTGGCGCGCGGGTTGTCGTAGGTGTTGCCCAGGTGCTCCAGGGAAGCGGCCAGGGCCAGGAATTCACCCAGCGAGTCCCAACGCAGGAAGTTCTCTTCGACCAGCTGCTGCACGTGCTTGGGTGCCGAACCGCCGGCGCCGGTTTCGAACAGGCCGCCGCCACTCATCAGCGGCACGATCGACAGCATCTTGGCGCTGGTGCCCAGCTCCATGATCGGGAACAGGTCGGTCAGGTAGTCGCGCAGTACGTTACCGGTAACCGAGATGGTGTCCTTGCCTTCGCGAATGCGGGCCAGGGAGAACTTGATGGCGTCGACCGGGGCCATGACACGAATGTCCAGGCCGGCGGTGTCGTGATCCTTCAGGTACTTTTGCACCTTCTCGATCATCACGCCGTCGTGGGCACGGGCCGGGTCCAGCCAGAACACCGCTGGGGTGTCGCTGAGGCGGGCACGGTTGACGGCCAGCTTGACCCAGTCCTGGATCGGCGCGTCCTTGGTCTGGCACATGCGGAAGATGTCACCGGCCTCGACGTTCTGCTCCAGAACCACGTTGCCCTTGCTGTCGACCACGCGAACCACGCCGTCGGCCTTGACCTGGAAGGTCTTGTCGTGGGAGCCGTACTCTTCGGCTTTCTGCGCCATCAGGCCAACGTTCGGCACGCTGCCCATGGTGGTCGGGTCGAAGGCGCCGTTGGCCTTGCAGTCTTCGATGGTGGCCTGGTAGATGCCGGCGTAGCAACGGTCCGGGATCACTGCCTTGGCGTCTTGCAGTTCGCCAGCGGTGTTCCACATCTTGCCCGAGTCACGGATCATGGCCGGCATCGAGGCGTCGACGATCACGTCGCTCGGTACGTGCAGGTTGGTGATGCCCTTGTCGGAGTTGACCATGGCCAGGGCCGGGCGCTGGGTGTACAGGGCCTGGATATCGGCTTCGATCTCGGCTTGCTTGTCAGCTGGCAGGTCCTTGATGCGGGCGTACAGGTCGCCGATGCCGTTGTTGGCGTTGAAGCCGACTTCGGCCAGGGCGGCGGCGTGCTTGGCCAGCACGTCGTTGTAGAACTCTTCGACGATGACGCCGAACATGATCGGGTCGGAGACCTTCATCATGGTGGCTTTCAGGTGTACCGACAGCAGCACGCCGGTGGCCTTGGCGTCGGCGATCTGCTCGGCGATGAAGGCCTTCAGGGCCTTGCGGCTCATGGTTGCGCAGTCGATGACTTCGGCAGCCTTGACCGCGGTCTTTTCCTTCAGCACGGTGGTGCTGCCGTCTTTGCCGACCAGTTCGATACGTACGCTGTCGTCAGCTTCGATCAATGCAGCCTTTTCGCTGCCGTAGAAGTCGCCTTGGGTCATGTGGGCGACGTGCGACTTGGAGTCGGCGGCCCAGGCGCCCATCTTGTGCGGGTGCTTGCGCGCGTAGTTCTTGACCGACAGCGGTGCGCGGCGGTCGGAGTTGCCTTCACGCAGGACCGGGTTCACGGCCGAACCTTTGATGCGGTCGTAGCGGGCGCGGGATTCTTTCTCTTGCTCGGTGGCCGGCTCGTCGGCGTAGTCAGGGATGTTGTAGCCCTTGCCTTGCAGCTCCTTGATCGCGGCTTTGAGCTGCGGTACCGAGGCGCTGATGTTCGGCAGCTTGATGATGTTGGCTTCAGGGGTGGTAGCCAGCTGGCCCAGTTCCGCCAGGTGATCGCCTACTTGCTTCTCTGCGCCCAGTTGCTCCGGGAAGGCGGCAAGGATACGGCCAGCCAGGGAGATGTCGCGAGTTTCGACAGCGATGTCAGCCGAAGCGGTGAACGCTTCGATGATCGGCAGCAGCGAGTAGGTGGCGAGGGCAGGGGCTTCGTCGGTGAAGGTATAGATGATCTTGGAACGGGTGGGCATGCGGGTTAACTCTCTGTGTGCTGAGCGTGCTCGAGTCTCGTGGTGCGCAGGGTAAGGCGCATCGCCCTGGCAAGCCATGAGCGGAAAGTCGAGAAGCTGCGAGCGGTGATGGTGGATGCATCAGTCGAGCGTCAAGTGCTGAACTGCGGTAACAGCCCAGGCTTTGGCAGCCAGGCGGAAAAGGCCCGGCTTTTCGGCCGATCACGGCCCAGGGCGGTCCGCATTTTCCTGGGATTCGCCCCGATGACCCAACGGTCGCGGCGGAGTATACCAAACCATTTGGCCTAATCAGCAAGGCCAAGTGATATCGGCCCATTTATAAGACCAAAGACTGAGGGGCAATGTGGCGTAATGCCGCAGCGCTGGCGGGGTGTTCTGCGCGGGCGCGCCCGCGCCCACGCCGTCAGCTTGCAGGTCGGCAGATGTGGTTTAGGCTCATTGCTACGCTTGATGTCCAACCCACACCCGATAGCGGAGTAGTGCAAGCATGGCATACCAGAAAATCAAGGTTCCGACCGACGGCGCCAAGATCACCGTCAATGCAGACCATTCGCTCAACGTGCCTGACCAGCCGATCATTCCCTACATCGAAGGCGACGGGATCGGCGTTGACGTCTCACCGGTGATGATCAAGGTGGTCGATGCCGCTGTGCAGAAAGCCTATGGCGGCAAGCGCAAGATCGCCTGGATGGAGGTGTACGCCGGCGAAAAGGCCACCCACGTCTACGACCAGGACACCTGGCTGCCGCAGGAAACCCTCGACGCCGTGCGTGACTATGTGGTGTCGATCAAGGGCCCGCTGACCACCCCGGTGGGTGGCGGCATCCGTTCGCTGAACGTGGCTTTGCGCCAGCAGTTGGACCTGTATGTGTGCCTGCGCCCTGTGCTGTGGTTCCAGGGTGTGCCAAGCCCGGTTAAAAAACCGGGGGATGTCGACATGGTGATCTTCCGGGAGAACTCCGAAGACATCTATGCCGGCATAGAATGGAAAGCCGGTTCGCCGGAAGCAGACAAGGTGATCAAGTTCCTCAAGGAGGAAATGGGCGTTACCAAGATCCGTTTCGACCAGGACTGCGGCATTGGTATCAAGCCGGTTTCCCGCGAAGGGACCAAGCGTCTGGTACGCAAAGCCCTGCAATATGTGGTGGATAACGACCGCGAGTCGCTGACGCTGGTGCACAAGGGCAACATCATGAAGTTCACCGAAGGTGCCTTCAAGGACTGGGGCTACGAAGTGGCGCGTGACGAGTTCGGTGCCGAGTTGCTCGACGGCGGGCCGTGGATGAAGTTCAACAACCCCAAGACCGGCCGCGAAGTGATCGTCAAGGACGCCATTGCCGACGCCATGCTCCAGCAGATCCTGCTACGCCCGGCCGAGTACGATGTGATCGCCACGCTCAACCTCAACGGCGACTATTTGTCTGACGCCCTGGCGGCGGAGGTGGGCGGCATCGGTATCGCCCCGGGGGCCAACCTGTCCGACACCGTGGCCATGTTCGAGGCTACCCACGGCACGGCGCCCAAGTATGCCGGGCAGGACAAGGTCAACCCGGGTTCGGTGATTCTTTCGGCAGAAATGATGCTGCGCCACATGGGCTGGACCGAGGCCGCCGACCTGATCATCAAAGGCACCAATGGCGCGATTGCGGCCAAGACCGTGACTTACGACTTCGAGCGCCTGATGGACGGTGCCACGCTGGTGGGAAGTTCGGGCTTCGGCGATGCCATGATCAAACATATGTAAGCGAATGTGAAACGGCCGCTTCTGGTAAAGAAGCGGCCTTTCTTTTCGTTTATCCGCTGGCAGGGCAGTCGGTCAGGCGTCGGCCGTGCTGCCCACGGGCTGTGCACTGGCCGGCGCGGGCGCAGCCGTGGATGCACTTCTGATGTTGACGGCATGAAAACCTTTCGGGCCTTGGATGACATCGAAGGTCACGGCCTGGCCGGCCTTGAGCGTCTTGTACCCGTCCATCTGGATGGCTGAATAATGAGCGAACAAGTCGTCGTTCTTGCCCTCTTCATTGACGAATCCATAGCCCTTGGCATTGTTGAACCACTTGACTTTACCGCTTGCCATCCCTATGTCCCTCTGCAAAGGACTCCATCACTGGAGTATCATCCACTTCATCCGCATACGAACCTTGCGAAAAAATCTGGTTGACTGCGCGGATCTTTATCGACCACGGTGGGTTCCTATTGGTTGTAACACCGTTTTGCCGATAGTCAAGGTCATGCAGCGGCTGCACCAATGGCCGTTCGCAGGGTCAACCCACAACCTTAACCTGTCGATGTGATGAAATTCTTTCCATGCATGCACACAGCCAGATTCGACTAACATTCAATCAGGATCGTCCTCAATCGAATGAGGACGATGGCTCCGGTCTGGCGGTTCAGGAAGCCAAGCCGATCCTGCAGGCGCCACCGATGTACAAGGTGGTTTTGTTCAACGATGACTACACACCGATGGATTTCGTCGTCGAAGTGCTCGAGACGTTCTTCAGTCTGAACCGCGAGCTGGCGACCAAGATCATGCTGACCGTCCATACCGAGGGGCGGGCAGTGTGCGGATTGTTTACCCGTGACATCGCCGAAACGAAGGCTATGCAGGTCAACCAATACGCCAGGGAAAGCCAGCATCCGCTACTCTGTGAAATCGAGAAGGACGGTTAATCGCCGACCACTTGGGTATGAGGTGAAGCTATGTTAAACCGCGAGCTCGAAGTCACCCTCAATCTTGCCTTCAAGGAGGCCCGTTCGAAGCGTCATGAATTCATGACCGTCGAACATCTGCTGCTGGCACTCCTGGACAATGAGGCTGCCGCGACCGTTCTGCGCGCCTGTGGCGCCAATCTCGACAAGCTCAAGCACGACCTGCAAGAGTTCATCGATTCGACCACGCCGCTGATTCCTGTCAACGATGAAGACAGGGAAACCCAGCCAACCCTGGGCTTCCAGCGTGTGCTGCAACGCGCCGTGTTCCACGTACAAAGCTCTGGCAAGCGTGAAGTGACCGGCGCCAACGTACTGGTGGCGATCTTCAGCGAACAGGAAAGCCAGGCCGTGTTCCTGCTCAAGCAGCAGAGCGTGGCCCGCATCGATGTGGTCAACTACATCGCCCATGGCATCTCCAAGGTGCCGGGGCATGGCTCGCAATCCGAGAGCGACCAGGACATGCAGGACGAAGAGGGCGGTGAAACCTCTTCTTCCAGCAACCCGCTGGACGCCTATGCCAGCAACCTCAACGAGCTGGCACGTGCTGGCCGTATCGACCCGCTGGTAGGCCGCGAGCAGGAAGTGGAGCGCGTTGCGCAGATCCTTGCCCGCCGCCGCAAGAACAACCCGCTGCTGGTGGGTGAGGCCGGGGTGGGCAAAACGGCGATTGCCGAAGGGCTGGCCAAGCGTATTGTCGATGGCCAGGTGCCTGACCTGCTGGCACAGAGCGTGGTGTACTCGCTCGACCTGGGCGCGCTGCTGGCCGGTACCAAGTACCGCGGCGACTTCGAGAAGCGCTTCAAGGCGCTGCTTGGCGAGCTGCGCAAGCGGCCGCAGGCCATTCTGTTCATCGATGAGATCCACACCATCATCGGTGCCGGTGCAGCGTCGGGTGGGGTAATGGATGCGTCCAACCTGCTCAAGCCGCTGTTGTCTTCGGGTGAAATCCGCTGCATCGGCTCCACGACCTTCCAGGAATTCCGTGGCATCTTCGAGAAGGACCGTGCCTTGGCGCGGCGCTTCCAGAAGGTAGACGTCAGCGAACCCTCGGTTGAAGACACCGTGGGCATCCTGCGCGGCCTGAAAGGGCGGTTCGAAAGCCACCACAATATCGAGTACAGCGACGAAGCCCTGCGCGCCGCCGCCGAGCTGGCCTCGCGCTACATCAATGACCGGCACATGCCGGACAAGGCCATCGACGTGATCGACGAGGCTGGCGCCTACCAGCGCCTGCAGCCGGAGGCCAGCCGCGTCAAGCGCATCGACGTGCCGCAGGTGGAGGATATCGTCGCCAAGATTGCGCGAATTCCGCCGAAGCATGTCAGCAGTTCCGACAAGGAACTGCTGCGTAACCTGGAGCGCGACCTGAAGCTGACCGTCTTCGGTCAGGACCAGGCCATCGATTCGCTGTCCACGGCCATCAAGCTGTCGCGTGCCGGCCTCAAGGCACCTGACAAGCCAGTGGGTTCGTTCCTGTTTGCCGGCCCTACCGGCGTCGGCAAGACCGAAGCGGCCCGGCAATTGGCCAAGGCGCTGGGTGTGGAGCTGGTGCGCTTCGATATGTCCGAGTACATGGAGCGCCATACCGTTTCGCGGTTGATCGGTGCACCGCCCGGCTATGTCGGGTTCGACCAGGGTGGTCTGCTGACCGAGGCGATTACCAAGCAGCCGCACTGCGTGTTGCTGCTCGACGAAATCGAGAAGGCGCACCCGGAGGTCTTCAACCTGCTGCTGCAGGTGATGGACCACGGTACCCTTACCGACAACAACGGGCGCAAGGCCGACTTCCGTAACGTGATCCTGATCATGACCACCAACGCCGGCGCGGAAACCGCGTCGCGGGCCTCGATCGGCTTCACCCATCAGGACCATGCGTCCGATGCGATGGAAGTGATCCGCAAGAGCTTTACGCCAGAGTTCCGCAACCGCCTGGATACCATCATCCAGTTTGGCCGCCTGAGCACCGAAACCATCAAGAGCATCGTCGACAAGTTCCTTATCGAACTGCAGGCGCAGCTCGAAGACAAGCGCGTGCTGCTTGAGGTCAGCGACGAGGCCCGCGGCTGGCTGGCGGCCTCGGGGTATGACGTGCAGATGGGCGCGCGGCCGATGGCGCGGTTGATTCAGGACAAGATCAAGCGGCCGCTGGCCGAGGAGATCCTGTTTGGTGAGTTGGCCGAGCATGGCGGTGTGGTGCACGTCGACTTGCGCGATGGCGAGTTGGTGTTCGACTTCGAGACCACGGCTGAAGTAGCGTGATACATGGGGCTGCAACGCAGCCCCTTACAAACTTGAAGGCATGAAAAAGCCCGGCACTTGGCCGGGCTTTTTCATGGCTGGAGCTTAGCGCGCACGGTAGGTGATGCGGCCCTTGCTCAGGTCATAAGGCGTCAGCTCGACGCGGACCTTGTCGCCAGTGAGAATACGGATGTAGTTTTTGCGCATCTTTCCGGAGATGTGCGCGGTTACGACGTGCCCGTTTTCCAACTCCACGCGGAACATGGTGTTGGGCAGGGTGTCGACGACAGTACCTTCCATTTCGAAGCTGTCTTCTTTCGACATGCAGTTGAGCCCTCGGTGTCCAGTGTTGGCCCGACGCATATCCGCACCGGGCAAAAAAGTGGCGTGGATTATGCCGGAAAACTGTGTGTCAAGCCAATGCTTTCAGTTGAGGGTGACCCAGCGCTGGTTTATCAACAATTCGATGGGCCGATACTGTGTCTTGTAGTTCATCTTCTTGCAGTTCTTGATCCAGTAGCCCAGGTACACCGCCTCCAGATCCTTGCGCAGGGCTTCGCCGATCTGCCAGAGAATGGCGAAACGGCCCAGGCTGCGGCGCTCTTCGTCGGGCTCGTAGAAGGTGTAGACCGCTGACAGGCCATTGGGCAGCACGTCGCACACGGCCACTGCCATCAGCCGGCCGGCCAGGCGAAATTCGTAGAACCAGCAGAAGGGCAGGTCCCGCACCAGGAAGGTGGAAAACTGGTCGCGGCTGGGTGGGTACATGTCACCGTCGGCATGGCGGGTTTCGATATAACGCCGGTACAGCTCGAAGTACTCTTCCTTGAACGCCGGGCGCGCTGCGCTCACGGTGAGGTCGGCATTGCGCTTGAGGATGCGCCGCTGCTGGCGGTTGGGAATGAAACGGGCCGCGGGAATGCGCGCCGGCACGCAGGCGTTGCAGTTCTGGCAGTGGGGGCGATACAAGTGGTCGCCACTGCGGCGAAAACCCATGTCCGACAAGTCGGCATAGACGTTCACGTCCATTGGCTGGCTGGGGTCGAGGAACAGCGTGGTTGCCTGCTCGTCGGGCAGGTAACTGCAGGAGTGGGGTTGAGTGGCATAGAACTTCAACCGCGCCAACTCTGTCATGATCAACCCCTCGGTGAGACTTTGTTCTAAGTGTAAGCCAGCCAGGGAAAACCGCCTAGGCAACCACCCAGGTCGCGCTGTTGGGCTGGTCGAGGTGGCGGGCCAGGTAGCGGGCGAACTCGGCGCGGCTGATGGCATGGGCGCCGAGGCTGTGCAGGTGGTTGGTGGGCATCTGGCAGTCGATCAGTACGAAGCCGGCCTGGCGCAGGTGCTCGACCAGGGTCACGAAACCGACCTTGGAGGCGTTGTCGGCGCGGCTGAACATCGATTCGCCGAAGAATAACTGGCCCATGGCCAGGCCGTACAGGCCGCCGACCAGTTCGCCGTGCTGGCGTACTTCGACCGAGTGGGCAATGCCGCGACGGTGCAGTTCGCAGTAGGCGTTGCGCATGGTGTCGGTGATCCAGGTGCCGTCGGCGTAATCGCGGGGGGCGGCGCAGGCGTCGATGACCGCCGGGAAGTCGCTGTCGAAACTGACCTGGTAGCGCCCCTGGCGCATCAGCTTGGCCAGCGAGCGCGATACGTGAAGCTGGTCGGGCAGCAACACCGTGCGCGGGTCGGGTGACCACCACAGGATCGGCTGGCCGTCCTGGTACCAGGGGAAGCAGCCATGGCGGTAGGCCTGCACCAGCCGTTCGGGGCTCAGGTCGCCGCCGGCGGCGAGCAGGCCGTTGGGTTCGTGCAGGGCCTTTTCCAGGGGCGGGAAGGTCAGCGAGTCGCGGGTCAGCCAGGTGAGCATGGTCTATCGTGCGGTGGGGGAGGGGAGCGGGCAGCATGGCGTGCGCGCCCGGCAGGGTCAATGGCTGAGCGCCCGCAGCGCCGGCCAGGGCCGGCACGGCCGCGGAATTCGGGCAATTTCCTGCACATTGATGAAACCACAGGCACCATCCGCTACATTTGCTGTCATACCTGTGCAAAAACACAGCATAAGCCTTTGTCACGAAAGAAAATGCGTGCTCAAATTGCAGGCATGTGAAAGTCGCCCCCGCTTGAGCGCCTTATGGCGCGCCGTCATGGCAGTGGGCGGGCAGTAATGTTAAAAGTAGTGGTTCATTGGCCGCACTGCCGGCCGAGCACTATTGGACGCGCAACACGCGCAGGAATAGACGTGTTTTGAAGAAATCCACCGCAACCCCAGCTCCCTTGCCCGTGCCCCTGTGGCGGCAGCAGCTGCATTATCGCCTCAAGGAAGGTGCGTTGATCGCCGTTGGCGCTCTGTGCCTGTACCTGTGGATGGCGCTGCTGACCTACGACACTTCGGATCCGGGCTTCAGCCACACCGCCACCGTCGACCAGGTGCAGAACGCCGCCGGGCGTGCCGGTGCCTACTTTGCCGACATCCTGTTCATGGTGTTGGGTTACTTCGCCTATATCTTCCCGCTGCTGCTGGCGGTGAAAACCTGGCAGATCTTCCGCCAGCGCCATCAGCCCTGGGACTGGAGCGGCTGGCTGTTTTCCTGGCGGCTGATCGGCCTGGTGTTCCTGGTGCTGTCGGGGGCGGCGCTGGCGCATATCCACTTCCATTCGCCTGCGAGCTTGCCGTTTTCAGCCGGCGGCGCCCTGGGCGAAAGCCTTGGCGACCTGGCGCGCAACCTGCTGAATGTGCAGGGCAGTACGCTGATGTTCATTGCCCTGTTCCTGTTCGGCCTGACCGTGTTCACCGACCTGTCGTGGTTCAAGGTGATGGACCTGACGGGCAAGATCACCCTCGACCTGTTCGAACTGGTGCAGGGCGCCGCCAATCGCTGGTGGGAAGCCCGCAACGAACGCAAGCGCCTTGAAGCGCAGTTGCGTGAGGATGAGCCTGCGGTGAAGGCCGCGCCAACGGTCGCCGAGAAACGCGAACCCGCCAAACCGGCGCTGCGTGAGCGCATCTTCAAGCGCGAAGAGGCGCCGGCAGCGGTGGTCGAGCCCCGCGAGCCGACCCTCGGGCGCGAGCCCGTGGCCCCGGTCCGCGAACCGGCCCTGGCCCGCGAGCCGGTGGTGCCGCCCCGCGAGCCAAGCCTTGCCCGTGTGCCGTCGTCCACGCCAACCATCGTGCCCCCGGCCGCAGACAAGGCGCCAGAGCCGAGCAAGCGGGTGATGAAAGAGAAGCAGACGCCGCTGTTCATCGACAGCGCCGTGGAGGGCACGCTGCCGTCGATATCCATCCTCGACCCGGCCGAACAGAAGAAGATCGAGTACTCGCCAGAATCCCTGGCCGGTGTCGGTCAGCTGCTGGAAATCAAGCTCAAGGAGTTCGGCGTTGAGGTCTCGGTGGACTCCATCCACCCAGGCCCGGTGATCACCCGTTACGAAATCCAGCCTGCCGCTGGCGTCAAGGTCAGCCGTATCGCCAACCTGGCCAAGGACCTGGCACGGTCGCTGGCGGTGACCAGCGTGCGTGTGGTCGAGGTCATCCCCGGCAAGACCACCGTGGGTATCGAGATCCCCAACGAAAACCGCCAGATGGTGCGTTTCTCCGAAGTGCTGGCCACGCCGCAGTACGACGAGCAGAAGTCCCCTGTCACCCTGGCCCTGGGCCATGACATTGGCGGCAAGCCGGTGATTACCGACCTGGCCAAGATGCCCCACCTGTTGGTGGCCGGTACCACGGGTTCCGGTAAGTCGGTGGGGGTCAACGCGATGATCCTGTCGATCCTGTTCAAGTCCAGCCCGGAAGACGCGCGGCTGATCATGATCGACCCGAAAATGCTCGAGCTGTCGATCTACGAAGGCATTCCGCACCTGTTGTGCCCGGTGGTCACCGACATGAAGGACGCCGCCAACGCCCTGCGCTGGAGCGTGGCCGAGATGGAGCGCCGCTACAAACTGATGGCGGCCATGGGTGTGCGTAACCTGGCCGGCTTCAACCGCAAGATCAAGGACGCCCAGGAAGCCGGGGAAATCATCCACGACCCGCTGTACCGCCGCGAAAGCATGGACGACGAGCCGCCGGCGCTGAAAACCCTGCCGACCATCGTGGTGGTGGTCGACGAATTCGCCGACATGATGATGATTGTCGGCAAGAAGGTCGAAGAATTGATCGCCCGTATCGCGCAGAAAGCGCGTGCGGCGGGCATTCACCTTATCCTCGCCACCCAGCGCCCGTCGGTCGACGTGATCACCGGTCTGATCAAGGCCAACATCCCGACCCGCATGGCCTTCCAGGTGTCGAGCAAGATCGACTCGCGGACCATCATCGACCAGGGCGGTGCCGAACAACTGCTGGGCCACGGTGACATGCTGTACATGCCGCCGGGCACCAGCCTGCCGATCCGGGTGCATGGCGCGTTCGTTTCCGACGACGAGGTGCACCGCACGGTCGAGGCGTGGAAGCTGCGCGGCGCCCCAGACTACAACGACGACATTCTCAATGGCGTGGAAGAAGCCGGCAGCGGCTTCGACGGCGGCGGCGGTGGTGGTGATGGCGACGATGCCGAAACCGATGCGCTGTATGATGAAGCGGTGCAGTTCGTGCTCGAGAGCCGTCGTGCTTCCATTTCTGCGGTACAGCGCAAACTGAAGATCGGCTACAACCGTGCCGCCCGCATGATCGAGTCGATGGAAATGGCCGGCGTCGTTACCCCGATGAACAGCAACGGCTCGCGGGAAGTGATTGCCCCAGGCGGCCCGCGCGACTGATGAACACCCTGCCGGGCGCCAGCGTTGGCGCCTGGCCCTTTCAATGCTCAATGAGGATTCCCATGCGCGCGATTCGCATGCTGTTGGTTTCTGCCCTGACCCTGGGCTCGGTTACCGCTTATGCCGGTGAGCAGGATGTGCAACGCCTGACCCAGTTGCTGGAAAAGTCACAGACCATCGAGGCCAATTTCTCCCAGCTGACCTTGGGCGCCGATGGCACCAGCCTGCAGGAAACCTCGGGCAAGATGACCGTCAAGCGTCCGGGCCTGTTCTACTGGCATACCGACGCACCGCAGGAGCAAGTGGTGGTGTCGGACGGCAAGAACGTCACCCTGTGGGACCCGGACCTGGAACAGGCCACCATCAAGAAGCTCGACGTGCGCCTGAACCAGACTCCGGCGCTGCTGCTGTCGGGTGATGTGTCGAAAATCAGCCAGAGCTTCGACATCACCTCGAAGGAGCAGGGCGAAGTGATGGACTTCACCCTCAAGCCGAAAACCAAGGACACCTTGTTCGACTCGCTGCGCGTGTCGTTCCGCAAGGGCCTGATCAATGACATGCAGCTGATCGACAGCGTCGGCCAGCGCACCAACATCCTGTTCAATGGCGTCAAGGCCAACCAGGCGGTGCCGGACAGCAGGTTCAAGTTCGACATTCCCAAAGGCGCGGACGTGATCAAGGAGTAACCAGAGCTCGCCATGGACCTGTTTCGAAGCGAACCTGTCGCCCAGCCTCTGGCGGCCCGCCTGCGCCCGTCCAACCTGGACGAGTACGTAGGCCAGGAGCACCTGCTGGCGCGCGGCAAACCGCTGCGCGAGGCATTGGAGCAAGGCGCGCTGCACTCGATGATCTTCTGGGGCCCGCCAGGGGTAGGCAAAACCACCCTGGCGCGGCTGCTGGCGCAGTTCTGTGATGCCCATTTCGAAACCGTGTCGGCGGTACTGGCCGGGGTCAAGGAAATTCGCCAGGCGGTGGAGGTTGCCAAGCAGCAGGCAGGGCAATACGGCCGCCGCACCATTCTGTTCGTCGACGAGGTGCACCGCTTCAACAAGTCGCAGCAGGATGCCTTCTTGCCCTACGTGGAAGACGGCACCCTGCTGTTCATTGGCGCCACCACCGAAAACCCCTCGTTCGAGCTTAACAACGCACTGTTGTCGCGGGCGCGGGTGTATGTGCTCAAAAGCCTGGACGAGGCGGCGTTGCGCAAGCTGGTCGACCGCGCCCTCACCGAGGAGCGTGGCCTGGGCAAGCGCAACCTGCGGGTGGGCGACGATGCCTTCAAGATGCTGATGGCCGCCGCAGACGGCGATGGCCGGCGCATGCTCAATTTTCTCGAAAATGCCTCGGACCTGGCCGAAGACGGCAGTGAAATCGACGTCGAGATGCTGCAGAGCCTGTTGGGCGACAGCCGTCGCCGTTTCGACAAGGGCGGCGAAGCCTTCTACGACCAGATTTCCGCGCTGCACAAATCGGTACGCGGCTCCAACCCGGACGGCGCCCTGTACTGGTTCGCGCGCATGCTCGACGGCGGCTGCGACCCGCTGTACATCGCCCGCCGTGTGGTGCGCATGGCCAGCGAAGACATTGGCAACGCCGACCCGCGGGCGCTCGGCTTGTGCCTGGCGGCCTGGGATGTACAAGAGCGCCTGGGTAGCCCCGAAGGCGAGCTGGCGGTGGCCCAGGCCATCACCTACCTGGCCTGTGCGCCGAAGAGCAACGCGGTGTACATGGGCTTCAAGACCGCCCTGCGCGAAGCCGCCGAGCATGGCTCGCTGGAAGTGCCACTGCACTTGCGCAATGCGCCCACCAAGCTCATGAAGCAACTGGGTTATGGCGACGAGTACCGCTACGCCCATGACGAGCCCGACGCCTATGCAGCCGGCGAGGACTACTTCCCCGATGCACTCGAGCCGCGCCAGTACTACCAGCCGGTGCCGCGCGGCCTGGAACTGAAAATCGGCGAGAAGCTGCGCCACCTGGCCGACCTGGACCGCAACAGCCCCCGTCAGCGGAGAAAACCATGATTGCCTTGATCGCTGCAGTGAGTGCCGGGGGCGTCGCCGGTACGTTGCTGCGCTTTGCCACCGCCAATTGGGTCACCGTCCACTGGCCACGGCACTTCTATGCCGGTACGCTGGCGGTCAACCTGGTTGGCTGCCTGCTGATCGGCCTGCTCTACGGCTTGTTCCTGCACAAGCCACTGGCGCCGGTCGAGTTGCGCGCCGGCTTGATCGTCGGCTTCCTTGGTGGCCTTACGACTTTTTCCTCTTTTTCGCTCGATACCGTGCGCCTGATGGAAAGCGGGCAAGTACCGCTGGCGTTGGGCTATACCAGTATCAGCGTAGTGGGCGGGCTGCTCGCGACCTGGGCCGGCCTGTCCCTGACCCGTTTCTGAACCAACACCTACCTATAACGAGAGAACGATATGCTCGATTCCAAACTGTTACGCGGCCAACTTCAGGAAGTGGCGGATCGCCTGGCCTCCCGTGGCTTCAGCCTGGATGTCGCGCGCATCGAATCACTGGAAGAACGCCGCAAGGCGGTGCAGACCCGTACCGAGCAGCTGCAGGCCGAGCGTAACGCCCGTTCCAAGTCCATCGGCCAGGCCAAGGCCAAGGGCGAGGACATCGCCCCACTGATGGCCGATGTCGAGCGCATGGCCAATGAGCTGGCGGCCGGCAAGGCCGAGCTGGACGAGATCCAGGCCGAGCTGGACGGCATCCTGCTGACCATCCCCAACTTGCCGGATGCCAGCGTACCGGTCGGTGCCAGCGAAGACGACAACGTTGAAGTGCGCCGGTGGGGCACCCCGCAAACCTTCGATTTCGACATCAAGGACCACGTTGCCCTGGGTGAACTCAGCGGTGGCCTGGACTTCGAAGCCGCCGCCAAGCTGTCCGGCGCACGCTTTGCCGTGCTGCGCGGGCCGATTGCCCGCCTGCACCGCGCCCTGGCGCAGTTCATGATCAACCTGCACACCGGCGAGCACGGTTACGAGGAACACTACACCCCGTACCTGGTGCAGGCCCCAGCGCTGCAGGGCACTGGCCAGTTGCCGAAGTTCGAAGAAGACCTGTTCAAGATCACCCGCGAAGGCGAGGCTGACTTCTACCTGATCCCGACTGCCGAGGTGTCGCTGACCAACCTGGTGGCAGGCGCGATTCTGGATGCCAAGCAACTGCCGCTGAAGCTGGTTGCCCACACCCCGTGCTTCCGCAGTGAAGCGGGCGCTTCCGGCCGGGACACCCGCGGCATGATCCGCCAGCACCAGTTCGACAAGGTCGAGATGGTGCAGGTGGTGGAGCCGGCGAAATCGATGGAAGCCCTGGAAGGGCTGACGGCCAACGCCGAGCGCGTGCTGCAGCTGCTGGAGCTGCCGTACCGCGTGCTGGCCCTGTGCACCGGCGACATGGGCTTCGGCGCGGTGAAAACCTATGACCTGGAAGTGTGGGTGCCGAGCCAGGACAAGTACCGTGAAATCAGCTCGTGCTCCAATTGCGGCGACTTCCAGGCGCGCCGCATGCAGGCCCGCTGGCGCAACCCGGAAACCGGCAAGCCTGAACTGGTACACACCCTCAACGGGTCCGGCCTGGCGGTTGGCCGTACCTTGGTTGCGGTGCTGGAAAACTACCAGCAGGCCGACGGCTCGATCCGCGTGCCAGAGGTGCTGAAGCCTTACATGGGCGGCGTCGAGGTCATCCGCTAAATGGATTATCTGCCGCTGTTCCACAAGCTGCAGGGCGGCCGTGTACTGGTCGTCGGCGGCGGTGAGATCGCCTTGCGCAAGGCGCGCTTGCTGGCGGATGCCGGGAGTGTGCTGCGCGTGGTGGCGCCGGACGTCGACGGCCAGTTGGCTGCGTTGGCCCGGGAAGGTGGCGGTGAGGTGCTGGTGCGTGGCTACCAGGCCGCCGACCTGGTCGGGTGCCGGCTGGTGATCGCCGCCACTGACGACCCTGGGCTGAACGCGCAGGTGTCGGCTGATGCGCAGGCCGTCAGCCTGCCAGTCAACGTGGTGGACGCGCCGGCCTTGTGCACGGTGATCTTCCCGGCGATTGTCGACCGTTCACCGTTGGTGATTGCGGTGTCCAGTGGCGGGGACGCTCCGGTGCTGGCGCGTCTGATTCGCGCCAAGCTGGAAGCCTGGATCCCGGCTGCCTACGGTGAGCTGGCCGGGCTGGCGGCGCGGTTCCGGCACAAGGTCAAGTCCTTGTATCCGGACGTGAACCAGCGCCGTGGCTTCTGGGAGACCGTGTTCCAGGGCCCGATCGCCGAGCGCCAGCTGGCCGGGCAGGGCGCCGAAGCCGAACGCCTGTTGCAGGCGATGGTGGAGGGCGCACCGGTGCAGCAGGGGGGCGAGGTGTACCTGGTAGGTGCGGGCCCGGGCGACCCGGACCTGCTCACCTTCCGCGCCTTGCGCCTCATGCAGCAGGCCGATGTGGTGCTGTATGACCGCCTGGTGGCCCCGGCGATCATCGATATGTGCCGGCGTGATGCCGAGCGTATCTACGTTGGCAAGCGCCGCGCTGACCACGCCGTACCGCAGGACCAGATCAACCGCCTGTTGGTTGACCTGGCCCAGCAAGGCAAACGCGTGCTGCGCCTGAAGGGCGGCGACCCGTTCATCTTTGGGCGCGGTGGCGAAGAGATCGAAGAGCTGGCCGAGCATGGCATCCCCTTCCAGGTGGTGCCGGGCATTACGGCGGCCAGTGGCTGTTCCGCCTATGGCGGCATTCCACTGACCCATCGCGACCATGCCCAGTCGGTGCGCTTCGTGACCGGGCACCTCAAGGATGGCACCAGCAACCTGCCATGGAACGACCTGGTGGCGCCGGCCCAGACCCTGGTGTTCTACATGGGTTTGGTGGGCTTGCCTACGATCTGCGCAGAGCTGATTCGCCATGGGCGTGCGGCCAGTACCCCGGCGGCCTTGGTGCAGCAGGGTACTACGCGTAACCAGCGGGTGTTCACCGGTACCTTGGCGGACTTGCCGGAGCTGGTGGCCCAGCATGAAGTGCATGCGCCGACCCTGGTGATTGTTGGGGAGGTGGTGCAGTTGCGCGACAAGCTGGCCTGGTTTGAAGGTTCGCAGAACAGCTGAAACCGCCGGGGCCGCTTTGCGGCCCATCGCGACACAAGGCCGCTCCTACACACCCTGTAGGAGCGGCCTTGTGTCGCGATGGGCTGCAAAGCAGCCCCCAGTGCCTCAACCCTGCCAAATCCCTTTACCCACCAACCGCTCCCGATCATGCGGCTGGTTGAAATCCTGCAACGGTCCCTTAGGCACGATCCCGTTCGGGTTGATGGTCTTGTGGCTCATGTAATAGTGCTTCTGGATATGCTCCATATCCACCGTCCCCGCCACCCCCGGCCACTGGTACAGCTCACGCAGCCAGTTCGACAGGTTGTGATAATCGCTGAGGCGCCGCAGGTTGCACTTGAAGTGCCCGTGATACACAGCGTCGAAGCGCACCAGCGTGGTGAACAGACGCACATCGGCTTCAGTCAGGTATTCGCCCGCCAGGTAGCGATTGCGGCCTAACAGATCTTCCAGGTAATCCAGTTCGTTGAACACATCATCGAACGCCGCCTCGTAGGCCTCCTGCGTAGTCGCGAAGCCGGCGCGATAGACGCCGTTGTTCACCGCCGGATAGATACGTTCATTCAGCGCCTCGATGGCCGGGCGCAGCGGCGCTGGGTACAGGTCGAGGGTGTTGCCGGTTAACTCGTTGAACGCGCTGTTGAAAATGCGAATGATCTCAGCCGACTCATTGTTGACGATGCGTTTCTCTTTCTTGTCCCACAGCACGGGTACTGTCACCCGGCCGGTGTAGTGCGGGTCGTCCTGGGTATAACGCTGATGCAGGTACTGCAGTGCATCGAGGTGATCGCCGCTGGAGCCTTGCTGCTGGTCGAAGGTCCAGCCATGGTCTTGCATCAGCCAGCTCACTACCGAAACGTCGATCAACGGCGCCAGGCCTTTGATGGCGCGGAAGATCAACGTGCGGTGGGCCCAAGGGCAGGCCAGCGACACGTACAGGTGGTAACGGCCGGCTTCGGGGGCGGGCAACGAATGGCGGCGCTGGGCGTTTTCGCGTTTGAAGGTGCCGTCCTTGCCGTTTTCATACCACTGATCATGCCAGCGGCCGTCGATCAAAAGGCCCATGGTGAGCTCCTGGAACAAAGGGTTTGTCGTTGGAGCCCAGTCTAGGCCAGATCGTTCGAAGAAATAGCGCAAAGATCGGGGTGGTGTTATCGACTAAATCGATCTATCACGGTTATCCCAATAGGCCTGCGCGTTCGTGAAGGCTTGTTCCCGGGTCTGCTCCAGGCCGCGCAGTGCCAAGGCCATGGTCGCGATCAGCGCTTTCTCGCCGTAGCTGTCTTGCACTTCACCACGCCAGAAGGCGAGCAAATGCTCCGGTTGCAGCGTGGCGGGCTTGACGTGACGGCGCTCGCTGAGCGCCGGCCATTCCTCATCCCAGGCTACGCCGGCAGTGGTGCCGTAGAGGTGGCTGATGACGTCCGGGTTGACCTCGATCTCGCCGCCATCGCCCTTGATCACCACGGCATGGTCGCCCAGCAGGCGGCTGGCCTCCCGGTGCACCGCCTGGTAACCGGGGTGGAAGATGCTTTGCAGGCCGCAACGCGCGCCCAGCGGGTTGAGCACCCGCGCCAGGGAGTGGATGGGCGAGCGCAGGCCCAGGGTGTTGCGCAGGTCGATCATGCGCTGCAGTTGCGGCGCCCAGTCGTGCAAAGGGAAAAACGCCAGCTGATACTGGCCAAGGGCGGAGTCGACCGCTGCCCAGTCGCGGCACATGGGGATATGCAACAGGCCGAGCAGCTGCTCGGTATACAGGCGCCCGGCTGTGTGTGCACCGCCGCCATGCATCAGGATGCGAATACCATTGCCGGCCAGGCATTTGGCGGCCAGCAGGTACCAGGGTAAGTGGCGCTTCTTGCCAGCGTAGGTTGGCCAGTCCAGGTCCACGGCAATGCGCGGGGCCTGCAGGTGGCCGCGTAGCGCTTCGGTGAAGCCGGCCAGCTCTTCGGCGCTTTCTTCCTTGTGCCGCAGCAGCATCAGGAAGGCGCCCAGCTGGGTGTCCTCGACCTTGCCTTCCAGCAGCAGGGTCATGGCAGCCCGTGCTTCCTCGCGGGTAAGGCCGCGCGCGCCGCGCTTGCCTTTGCCAAGAATGCGCACGAATTCAGCGAACGGGTGTTCAGCCGGAGTTTCCAGGGTCAGCGGGCGGGCTTGATTCAAGGGTGGCAGGGTCATATGCAATTGGTCGGCTTGGGCAGGCCCGCCAGCTTGGCGGCAAGTTTGGCGGGGGTGCCATTGAACAGGCGGTTCAGGTGCGGGCTATTGCCCTTGTCAGGGCCAAGCTTCAGGGCGGTGTACTTGATCAGTGGGCGGGTGGCCGGGGACAGCTGGTACTCCTGGTAGAACTGTCGCAGCAGTTCGAGGATTTCCCAGTGGTCCGCGGTCAGGGCAATGCCCTCGCGCTCGGCAAGGGCCTCGGCGGCTGCATGGGACCAGTCTTGCAGGTCGACCAGGAAGCCGTCCTTGTCCAGGGCGATCGCCTGATCGGCAACGGTGAGGGTATTCATAGCCAGCTGTTGACCTTGTCGTAGTGCAGCGACAGTTCGACGAACCCGGCGTAGTCCACGGCCTTGGCCAGGTCGTTGCCGACCGCGCGGGCTTGCAGGTCTTCGTCCAGGGCGAACAGGCGCTGGGCCAGGCTGGCGGCTTGCAACTGGCGGTACGCTTCGCTGCCGCTGCGCAGGGCGTACACCGCATCGCCGCACAGCAGCAGGGCGTCGTGCGCGCCAAGCAGGCGCAGGCAACTGGCCAGGCGCTCGTCGCCGAACGGGGAGTGGGCAATTACGTGCAGGGTCGTCATCAGAGCGTTACCACCTGGTCGAAACGGGCGATCAGTGCGGTCAGTGCCGCGTCATCCAGCACTTGCACTGGCAGTGCCAGGCTGTCGGCGGCGAGGCCACGGCGGGTGAGGCTGTGGTTGCAGGCGAACAGTTCTTCGACGCCGAACATCGGCAACGCCTGCAGGTTGGCGGCCAGGTTCTTATGTTGCACGGCGGCAGGTTGCTGGTTTGGCGCCAGCTGGAACACGCCATCGTCGAGGAACAGCATGCCCAGCGGCAGGTCGAACGCGCCACCGGCCAGGGCGATGTCCAGCGCCTCGCGGGCAGATGGGCCGTTCCACGGCGCCTGGCGGCTGATGATCAACAAGGATTTGGCCATTTCAGTCGCCTCCAAAGCAGACAAGGCGGTCGGCGACTTGCGCGGCCTCGTGCAGTTGCCCCAGGCCGGACAACTCCCATGGCCTGGGCAGGTTCACGGCCGGGCGCTGATAGCGGTTGGCCTCGGCCTCGTCGAGCACGCCACGGCGCAAGGCGGCGGCGATGCACACCACGGCATCCAACTGGTGGGTCTCGATAAAGGCACGCCACTGCGCGGCCACGTCCACTTCATCCTGGGGCGCGACCACGTTGGCCGAGGCACTGTGTACCCCGTCCTGATAGAAGAACAGCCGGGCAATTTCATGCCCGCCGGCCAGCACCGCCTCGGCATAGCGCAAGGCGCGCCGCGAGGAGGGCGCATGGGCCGGGGAGAACACCGCGATAGCGAATTTCATGGGTAACTCATGCAAAGGAATACCGCCATGATAAAGCAAAAAAGCCCGCGCCCGCTTGTGCATGCGGGCGCGGGCTTTTGTAGGAGGCCTTGTGTCGCGATGGGCTGCAAAGCAGCCCGGGGCTTCAGCGCAAATGCACAAATTGCTGGGGCTGCTTCGCAGCCCATCGCGACACGAGGCCGCTCCTACGGGGATTGCGCAAGGCCCTGTCAGAAGGGAGCAGGCCTCAAGCCTGTTCCTTGCTCTCCGGCAAGAACCAGTTCAGCACCAGGGCACAAATCCCCCCGGTAGCCACCCCTGACTCCAGCACATTGCGAATCGCCGCCGGCATATGCGCCAGGAACTCCGGCACCTGCGCCACACCCAGGCCCAAGGCCAGGGAAACAGAGATAATCAGCAGCGCCCGACGATCCAGCCGAGTACTGGCCAGGATATTGATCCCAGAAGCCGCAACCGCGCCGAACATGACCATGGCCGCACCACCCAGCACCGGCTCCGGCACCGCCTGGATCACCCCGGCAACACTCGGGAACAGCCCCAGCAGCACCAGCATCACGGCAATCCACATACCAATGTGGCGGCTGGCGATACCCGTCAGCTGAATCACCCCGTTGTTCTGGGCAAAGATCGAGCTCGGGAAGGTGTTGAACAAGCCCGCCAACAGCGAGTTGGCGCCGTTGACCAACACGCCACCCTTGATCCGCTGCATCCACACCGGGCCTTCGACTGGCTGGCGCGACACCTTGCTGGTGGCGGTCACGTCACCAATGGCTTCCAGCGACGTCACCAGGTAGATCACCAGCATCGGAATGAACAGCGCCCACGAGAAGCTCAGGCCGAAGTGCAGCGGCGTCGGCACCTGAAACAGCGCGGCCTCATGCATACCGGTGAAGTCCAGGCGGCCCATGTAGCCCGCCAGCGCATAGCCGACCGCCAGGGCAATAACGATGGCACAGCTGCGCATCCACACCACCGGAATACGGTTGAGGATCACGATAATGGCCAGCACCACACCCGACAACAGCAGGTTCTCGCCATTGGCGAAGGTGCCATTGGCCATGGCACCGAAGCCGCCACCCATACTGATCAGGCCGACCTTGATCAGCGTCAGGCCGATCATCAGCACGACAATGCCGGTGACCAGCGGGGTGATCAGGCGTTTGACGAAGGGCAGGATGCGCGAAACGCCCATTTCGACGAACGAGCCAGCGATGACCACGCCAAAGATGGCGGCCATCACACCTTCGACCGGCGTGCCTTGCTTGACCATCAGCGCACCCCCGGCAATCAGCGGGCCCACGAAGTTGAAGCTGGTGCCCTGCACGATCAGCAACCCGGCGCCAAACGGCCCGAAGCGCTTGCACTGCACGAATGTGGCGATACCGGAGATTACCAGCGACATGGAGACGATCAGGTTGGTGTCCCGCGCGGACACCCCCAGCGCCTGGCAGATCAACAGCCCGGGCGTCACGATCGGCACGATGATCGCCAGCAGGTGTTGCAGCGCCGCCAGCAGGCCGATCAGCAGCCGAGGCTTGTCCTCGAGGCCAAGCACCAGCTCATTGGCGGGGGCCGATGCTGCTGGGCTGTGTTCATGTGTGCTCATGGCTGAAAGCTGCCCCTGAAGAAAAAAGGAGCGCATTCTACGGGGTGAAGGCAGATTGCGGTAGAGCAAAGCACGATGCCGACATGATCGGCGACCCTACGCCTAATTACCTGACTTTTCAGTCAAGCCGCCCGCCGCGAATGTGCACTGCCGCGCCGGTTAACCCATGCTAAAGGCGAACACCGGCATGCCTTTCCCACACCCACAAAAAAGCCCGCCGAAGCGGGCTTTCTCACAACCTACAACAATCAGTCATCACGCCCCATGATGCCAAACAGCTGGAGCAGGCTGACGAACAGGTTGTAGATGGACACATACAGGCTGATGGTGGCCATGATGTAGTTCCGCTCACCACCGTGAATGATCGCGCTGGTCTGGAACAGGATGCACACCGACGAGAACAGCACGAAGCCAGCGCTGATCGCCAGTTGCAGGCCGCTGATCTGGAAGAAGAAGCTGGCCACGACCGCACCCAGCAGCACGAAGAAGCCGGCAGTGATGAAGCCACTGAGGAAGCTCATGTCCTTGCGGGTAATCAGTACGTAAGCCGACAGACCACCGAACACCAGGGCAGTCATGGCAAATGCCGAGCTGACGACCTCGGCACCACCGGCCATGCCCAGGTAGCGGTTGAGGATTGGGCCGAGAATGAAGCCCATGAAGCCGGTAAGGGCGAAGGTGGAGACCAGGCCCCAGGCCGAATCACGCAGCTTGTTGGTCAGGAAGAACAGCCCGTAGAAGCCGATCAGCACCACGAACACGTTCGGGTAGCCGACACGCATTTGCTGGGCAACGAAGGCCATGACGCCGCTGAAGGCGAGGGTGAGCGCCAGCAGACTGTACGTGTTGCGCAGGACCTTGCTGATCTCCTGCTGCTCGACCTGCTGGCCGTGATGTACGGCATAATCCTGTTCGCGCATGGCGACACTCCTTGGTAAACCTGTGGTTTCGAACGTTCAGATGCTGGGAGTCTACCAGAGCCATTGCAACCCGCGACACAGAGAGTTTGACAGCTTGTTTCATTACGGTATTATGGCGGCCGCAAACGAGCTGGAAGCGTGGCCGAGTGGTTTAAGGCAACGGTCTTGAAAACCGTCGATGGGCAACTATCCTAGAGTTCTTATCTCAGGTAGTCCCCAGATGCACACTTCAGGATACCCTCAGAATTGCATCGGGGAATTGGCAGAGTGGTTGAATGCACCGGTCTTGAAAACCGGCGAACGTGAGAGCGTTCCCAGGGTTCGAATCCCTGGTTCCCCGCCAAACACAAGCGAATCAAGGGCCAGAGAGATCTGAGCCCTTTTTTTGTGCCTATTTTTACCCTTCCTCCCTTGGCGCAAGCGTCCCTTGTCCAAGCATGCACGTGAGTCAACTGCTCTCGGATGCACACTAATGCATACCTCTGACCCCGAGAGTCCTATCAGAATCCCAACTGCACACTTGCTATCCGCCCGAACTGATAGAAAAGACGCATAGCAGTGCTTAGGGGGATCCTGCTAAGTGTGAAATTCCAACCCTCAGTGCGACCCTGGATCCCTCGGAACCTATGAAATGAATCGCCCCTGGTTTCGTAGACACCTCCAAGCCTCATAATGAGGCCCAAATAGGAGGTGCCATGAGTCGTCAGCGTTACCCCGAAGAATTCAAGATCGAAGCGGTCAAGCAAGTGACCGAAAAAGGCAAACCTGTCGCCGAGGTCGCCCAGCGCCTGGGCATGTCCGTGCACAGCCTTTACGCCTGGATCAAGGTCTACAGCAAGCCCCAAGAGCAGCGTCAGCAAGACAATGATCAGCAGGCTGAACTGCGCAAGCTGCGCGCTGAACTCAAGCGGGTGACAGAAGAGCGAGACATATTAAAGAAGGCCGCCGCGTACTTTGCCAAGGAGTGCGGCTGAAGTACGCCTTCATCAACAAGCACTCGACGGATTACCCAGTGCGTCGCCTTTGCCAAACCCTCAAGGTGCATACCAGCGGCTACTACGCTTGGCTGGCCGAGCCTCAATCTGCCCGAGCCAAAGAAGATCAGCGCCTGCTTGGCTTGATCAAGCAGGCCTGGTTAGAAAGCGGCGGCGTGTATGGCTATCGCAAGATTCACGATGACCTGCGAGAGCTAGGAGAGATCTGTGGGCGAAATCGAGTCGGTCGCTTGATGCAGGCAGAGGGGCTGCGTTCGCAAACGGGCTATCGCCGTCGTACTGGGTTTTATGGCGGAAAACCAAAAGCGGCATCGCCCAACCATCTGGCCAGGCAGTTCAAGGTCAGTGAGCCGAATAAGGTCTGGGTGACCGATATCACCTACATCCGCACCTACGAAGGGTGGCTGTATCTGGTGGTAGTGCTGGATCTGTTCTCTCGCCAAGTCATTGGTTGGTCAATGAAGCCCAGGATGAGCAGCGGCCTAGCCATCGACGCCATGCTGATGGCCGTGTGGCGACGCAAGCCACAGCAGCAAGTGATGATTCACTCAGACCAAGGCAGTCAGTTCAGTAGCTCAGATTGGCAAAGCTTCCTGAAAGCCAACAATGTGATCAGTAGCATGAGCCGAAGGGGAAACTGCCACGACAATGCCGTAGCCGAGTGCTTTTTCCAGCTTTTGAAGCGGGAGCGAATCCGACGAAAGATCTACGCAACGCGTGACGAAGCCCGAAGTGATATTTTCGATTACATCGAGCTGTTCTATAACCCCAAGCGTCGACACGGTAATGCTATGCAGCTGTCGCCAGTAGAGTATGAGAAACGCTATTTTCTGAGCTTGGAGAGTGTCTAGGAAACCAGGGGCGATTCAGTTTTTTGGGGCCTGATCAGAGCCTTTATTTACTCATCTGTAGCCGCTGGTTGCCAGAGCCATTCGATGCCCCACAGCGGTCGATCCTTTTGAATTTCCTTCACCACATTCATGTGGGCGTCATACGCTGCCTTGTCGAATGTCGTCCAGCTGCTGCCTTTTATAAGCGCTTCCTTGAACACTTGCTGGAGATTCGATCCTTTGAATGGTGGAGTATTAAGGTGCCGACCGATCGCTACGAGCAGCTGCCTGTCAAGGGGAGGGTGCAGCCTGGCAAGCTTGGCGTCGTGCTCATCCACGCCAGCTACGATGAGCTTGGATTTGAGGAAAATGTTCACCAGCTTTTGCGCTCTGCCATAGGTGCATTCGAGCTGGCATTCTTCGGTTCGAGTGTGGCCTGTGGTTTTGTCCTTCCACTCGCGTTTGTACGTGATCTTCTCGGCTCGACCCATGACCTCACGAAAAAGCCCATCCAGATGGTCATCGATTTCATTTGGCGGAGGAAGGTCGTCCAAGGTGGCAATCTGACCCACCGGAGTATCGTTGATCAATTGTGACGCCACTGCCATCGTGTGGCCTGGCCCTTGTCTTGAGTAGGCGCGGCCTGCCGCCCAGATCGCAAAGCGATGCCGATGTTCCGTCAGGGTGTATTTGTCTTGCATTCGGACTGCTTCCTGCGTTCTAACGTGTGGTACGGGTTGATCGGTTCGATCTGCGGGCGAGTATGGCTTGCCGGTTATCTGCCATCAATCTTTGAGGCCTCGCTAGAACATGTGGCGTGATGGCTGCCTGGCAACCGTCTCGCCACTCCGGGCTTCTAATCGTCGTTACTGCTCATGGTTTGGCTGTTAAGCGGGATACCAATGAGCGGGAATCAAGGCGTTTTTGCCTCGGAATTCAGGTAGCACGTTAACGTTCGCCACGTTTTGGAAGAGCTCAACAGGAACATGCTCCAGCACGATCATCTGGAACTCCGCGCTGTATTGGTTGCGCATCCGACTGACGAAATTCCCAAGCAACTCGAACGCCTGGCTAACCTTTGCCTGATCGGAATTCTTGAGATGCACCTCATCCATGATCTTCTCCTCGCCATAGTAGGGGCGGCTCGGCTGGTCGATGAACAGGAAGCTTGGGACAAATTTGCCACCTTTGCTGAGCGCCACTTCGTGTAGCGCAAGGAACATGAACAAATGCAGGAACATGTGGTTGGAGCTACTACCTACGTTTTCGATGAACGACGACTTAGGTCGGCGAAGCTGTAGTTTTTTCGCCTCGTAGTTAAATGACGTCAGGAATGACGCATAGTTGTCCATCGCCGCTGCCGCCTCGCTCAGCAACGCCAGGGACACGTCATTGATTTGGCCAACGGTACCGTCGCGAACACTGGCCACATCGGTGACTTCCATGGAGCTGAGTTCAGCGTTCAGATTTTTGATCTGCGTGTCGTAGTCTTCAGGGGTGTCCGATTCAACCGTACTGTAGGTCTCAAGTTTGGTTTCGATGCGGGTGACAAACTTAACCAGTTGGATCGTGTCCTCGAAGGATTTCTGCGCCTTGGGCAAGGAGTCAATGATTCGTTGCTGCTCTGCTTTTTGCTCCACTAAATCGGCCATCATAGCCGCGACCTGAGTATCGACTGGCTGCCGAGTGGCGGTAGCTGCTTTGAGGGCGCGCAGATCGACATTCAAGCTATCGATCAGATCATGAAACACGTCTGTTTTCAGCAGCTCGGAGGATTGCTGAAGCAGCGTCTGCAACGGTTTCAGGCTGTCTTGGGTAACCTTGAGCGCCGACTTGTATTGCTTGTGTTCGTCAGAGAATTCGCGAAGCCTTCGCATGCGCCGGTTGATCTCAAACATTTTCGACCGTGCATTGGAGAGGCGCTTGGCATCTTCGCCTGAAGCATTCGGGGTGGGCACATCCTTGACGATCCCTTTCAGAAAATCGATGGTGACGACATTTGGTACTTTCTCGATCAGGCCGTACTCAGCTGCCGTTGCCGCAAGCTTGCGAGCCTCGCTTTCAAAGAGATGTCTACCACTACTGATGACAACCTTCTTCTTCTCAAGCTTCTCGATCATGCGTTTGAGATCATCGCGCCGTTCACGTTGAGCAATATTTTCAAGGCTGTCGATGCCCAAGCCCAGATCCAGAACACGAGGCAGCGCGACGCGATATCGGTCTTCTTGTTGATGGTCGAAGTAGGCAGCGGTGTTGGTGATGATGTCCTCTGATATGGTGTTGAATAGCAGGAAGTAGCGGAACGATACCTGTGTGCCGTAGCGCACGCCTCGGCCCCCGTAGAGCACGACGCTGCTGTCCAGACTGAACTCGGCTTGAAGGATCGCTTTGATGTCATCGCTGGTGGCGTTGGCAAACGGCTGATCTGGCAGCACACCAATGCTTGAAAAGTAGAGCTTGTCCGACACGGTCTGAGCATGCGGGCTCTTACGTGCAATCGCGAATTCTTTGTCGTTGATATAGAACTTGATGCCATACCAAGCAACCGTATCGTTGATGACATCATGGGGAATGTTGTGGCTGCTGGAAAGCAGGCAGTAGTCAATGATGTGTAGCAGCGATGTCTTGCCTCGGTTGCTGCGACCACTGAGCACATTTATCCGGCCGCGCTCGAAATCTACACTGCGTGTCTCGCCGTGATGCGACCATAGGCGGATGGTGTCGATGCCAAATTTCACAGTTGTATCCTAAGATTCAGGTAGAGCTCTTCTTCCGACGCTTGAAGCAAATTCGCGATCTCGGACGACGCTTTCTCGATCAATACGGCACGTTTGCCAAACTCGGTGGTGCATTCGAAGCGCGTCTTTTGGGTGAGTTGCGAATCAAAGACGGCGTAGCCCAACTCATGCAGCATCTGGATGCCATTGATCGAGTGCACGAGG
>NZ_BCBD01000051.1:0-32122 GCF_001320345.1 Pseudomonas sp. NBRC 111127
ACAGCCATCCACAAAACACCAGGCATAAAAAAGCCCGGCCACCAAGGCCGGGCAGGTACACCCAAAGGAGCAAAAACAGGTGTCAGGGTTGGGAATTCGATAACGCTCAGGCCACCGCCGCCAGTTTGGCCTTGGCCTGGTTGAGGCCCTTTTCGTGGAACTCGCCGCTCATGTTCAGGCCCTCAGCATGGATGAAGTCGACATCGTGAATACCGATGAAGGCCATCACCTGCCGCAGATACGGTTCCTGGTGGTCGCTGCTGGCACCAGCATGGATGCCGCCACGGGCGGTCAGGACAATGGCGCGCTTGCCGGTCAGCAGACCTTGCGGGCCAGTCGGGGTGTACTTGAAGGTGATGCCGGCACGCAGCACATGGTCCAGCCAGGCCTTCAGGGTACTGGGGATGGTGAAGTTGTACATGGGGGCAGCCATTACCAGCACATCGGCCGCCAGCAATTCGTCGGTCAGTTCGTTGGAGCGGGCCAGGGCCTCCAGCTCGGCAGCGCTGCGCTGCGCTTCGGGCTTCATCCAGCCGCCCAGCAGGTTGGCATCCAGGTGCGGCACCGGGTTCAGCGCCAGGTCGCGCAGCGTGATGTGATCGGCCGGGTGGGCAGCTTGCCAGTGCGCAATGAAGTCCTGGGTCAGCTGGCGGGAAACGGAATCCTGCTGGCGGGCGCTGCTTTCGATGATCAGTACGTGGGCCATGAGCGGTGCCTCCATCGGCAAAAGGGTTGCGATTCGATGGAGGTGAGATTAAGGCTTGACCTATCGATAAAAAAGCGTAAAAAGTGGGTTCAACCTATCGATTAATCAGTTTATTCCGCACGGCATTGCAAGGTGATGCGCAGCTTGATGATCTGCCGGTTGAATTTGGCCGTAACGTCGGCGCTTTTCCCGGCCGCTACGTTCACCCGGCGCACCCGTGGCGCCTCCGGGCCATTACGGAAGGTCACCTTGCAGGCCGCCGCGACCTGCCCATAGTTGTTCAGGGTAATGGCGCCAATGTCGTAGGCGGTGTCGTAGGCGGTGTAGTCGAGCTTGACCCCGTCCAGGTCCTTGTCCACATCGATGGGATAAGCCATGGCCCCGAGGGGCAGGCACATCAATATTGCCGCACAACATTTCTTCATGGCCGCTCTCCTTGCAAAGAGCGCAGCTTAGGACAACAGGAGCGAAAGATGAAAGCGCCGCGCGTAACCCTTGACCAGTGGCGGACCCTGCAAGCAGTGGTCGACCATGGCGGGTTTGCCCAGGCCGCGGAGGCCCTGCACCGCTCGCAATCTTCGGTCAGCTACACCGTGGCCCGCATGCAGGAACAACTGGGCGTGCCCTTGTTGCGCATCGACGGCCGCAAGGCGGTGCTGACCGAAGCCGGCAGTGTGCTGCTGCGCCGCTCGCGTCACCTGGTCAAGCAGGCCAGCCAGCTTGAGGACCTGGCCCACCACATGGAGCAGGGCTGGGAGGCCGAAGTACGCCTGGTGGTCGACGCCGCCTACCCCAGCGCCCGGCTGGTGCGCGCGCTGGCCGCCTTCATGCCGCAAAGCCGTGGCTGCCGCGTGCGCCTGCGTGAAGAAGTGCTGTCGGGCGTGGAAGAAGTGATGCACGAAGGCATCGCCGACCTGGCCATCAGCAGCTACAGCATCGGCGGCTACCTGGGCGCCGAGCTGAGTGCCGTGGAATTCGTTGCCGTTGCCCACCCCGAACACAGCTTGCACCGCCTGGGCCGTGAACTGACCTTCCAGGACCTGGAAAGCCAGCTGCAAGTGGTGATCCGCGACTCTGGCCGGGCCCAGCCACGCGACGTTGGCTGGCTGGGTGCCGAACAGCGCTGGACCGTCGGTAGCCTGGGCACCGCCGCCACCTTCGTCAGCAGCGGCCTGGGCTTTGCCTGGCTGCCCCGGCACATGATCGAGCGCGAGCTGCGCGAAGGCGTACTCAAGCCATTGCCGCTGGACCAGGGTGGCAGCCGCCACCCACTGTTCTACCTTTATTCGAGCAAGGAAAAGACCCTGGGCCCGGCCACGCAGATTCTCATCGATTTGCTGCGCAACTTCGACACTGCGCCGCTGGACGTGCCCTTCGCAGCCCCCCCACAAGCTTGAAAGGACCGCGCCCATGGCCTACTTCGAACACGAAGGATGCACGCTGCATTATCAGGAATACGGCCAAGGCCAACCCCTGGTGTTGTTGCATGGGCTGGGCTCCAGCAGCCAGGACTGGGAGCTTCAGGTGCCCGTGCTCAGCCAGCACTACCGGGTGATCCTCATGGACATCCGTGGCCACGGCCGCTCCGACAAGCCACAGGACGGCTACCACATTGCAACCTTCAGTGCCGACCTGCTGGCCCTGCTCGAACACCTGCACACCGGCCCGGTGCACTTCGTTGGCCTGTCGATGGGCGGCATGGTCGGCTTCCAGTTTGCCGTCGACCACCCTCAGTGGCTGCGCAGCCTGTGCATCGTCAACAGTGCCCCCGAGGTCAAGCGCCGCAGCCGCAGCGACTGGTTGTGGTGGCTCAAGCGCTGGGGCCTGGCACGCGTCCTGAGTGTCGAAACCGTGGGCAAAGGCCTGGCCGAACGGCTGTTCCCCAAACCCGAGCAGGCCGCGCTGCGGCAGAAAATGGCCCAGCGCTGGGCGCGCAACGACAAGCGCGCCTACCTCAAAAGCTTCGATGCCATCGTCGACTGGGGCGTGCAGGAACGCATCGGCCAGATCCAGTGTCCTACCCTGGTGATTGCCGCCGACCACGATTACACCCCGATACAACTGAAACAACGCTACGTCGCCCTGATCCCCAACGCCAGGCTGGTCGTCGTCGACGATTCCCGGCACGCTACACCCCTCGATCAACCCGAGGTCTTCAACCAGACCCTGCTGCAGTTCCTCGCAGCCGCTTCCACCCCTCAAGGATCTTTGAGCCCATGCTGAAAAAACTCCTGCTCACCGCTTGCTCACTCGCCTTCGCCACCAGCGTCATGGCCTCCGACAAGACCCCGCACGTGCTGCTGGACACCAGCTTCGGCCAGGTCGAAATCGAGCTGAACGCCGAGAAGGCACCGGTCAGCACGAAGAACTTCCTGCAGTACGTCGACAGCGGCTTCTACAACAACACCATTTTCCACCGGGTAATCCCCGGCTTCATGGTCCAGGGTGGCGGCTTTACCGAGCAGATGGTGCAGAAAGAAACCAAGGACCCGATCAAGAACGAAGCCAGCAATGGCTTGCAGAACACCCGCGGCACCCTGTCGATGGCACGCACCTCCAACCCCAACTCGGCTACCAGCCAGTTCTTCATCAATGTCGCCGACAACGATTTCCTCAACCCGGGCCGCGATGCCGGTTACGCCGTGTTCGGCAAGGTAACCAAAGGCATGGAGGTGGTCGACCAGATCGTCAACTCGCCCACTACCGTGAAGAAAGGCATGCGCGATGTGCCGGCTGACCCGGTGTTCATCAAGTCGGCCAAACGTATCGACTGACCGCAGGCTGCACAGGGACGTGCAACCGCCTGAAGGCAGGCTGGAACAGGAGTGTCGCTACCCATGCTGTACCGTCGTTTCGAGCAACTGATCGACATCTTCCGCGAAGCACCCAGCGAATCGCCGCCGAGCACCGTGTGGGCGTTCTACCTGTATTACCTGCGCCAGGTCTGGCCCAGCTTCCTGGCGCTGCTGGTGGTCGGCCTGTTCGCCTCGCTGATCGAGGTAGCGATGTTCAGCTACCTCAGCCGCATCATCGACCTGGCCCAGGGCACACCCAACGTCAATTTCTTCAGTGAGCACAAGGGCGAGCTGGCCTGGATGCTGGTCGTGATCCTGCTGCTGCGGCCGCTGTTCTTCGGCCTGCACGACCTGCTGGTGCACCAGACCATCAACCCCGGCATGACCAGCCTGATCCGCTGGCAAAACCACAGCTACGTGCTCAAGCAGAGCCTGAACTTTTTCCAGAGCGACTTTGCCGGGCGCATTGCCCAACGCATCATGCAAACCGGCAACTCGCTGCGTGATTCCGCCGTGCAGGCGGTGGACGCGCTGTGGCATGTGCTGATCTACGCCGTTACCTCGCTGGTGCTGTTCGCCGAGGCCGACTGGCGCCTGATGCTGCCACTGCTGCTGTGGATCGTCGGCTACATCGGCGCGCTGTGCTACTTCGTACCCCGGGTGAAAGAGCGCTCGGTGATCTCATCCGACGCCCGCTCCAAACTGATGGGGCGTATCGTGGACGGCTATACCAACATCGCCACGTTGAAGCTGTTCGCCCACACCGATCACGAGCAGCAGTACGCGCGCGAAGCGATCCGCGAACAGACCGAGAAAACCCAGCTGGCCTCGCGGGTGGTTACCAGCATGGATGTGGTCATCACCACCCTCAACGGCCTGCTGGTGGTCAGCACCACCGGCCTGGCGCTGTGGCTGTGGAGCCAATCGCTGATCACCGTCGGCGCCATTGCCCTGGCCACGGGCCTGGTGATCCGCATCGTCAACATGTCCGGCTGGATCATGTGGGTGGTCAACGGCATCTTCGAAAACATCGGCATGGTCCAGGATGGCCTGCAGACCATCGCCCAGCCTGTCACCGTCACCGACCGGCCCAACGCCCCGGCCCTGAAAGTCAGCCGTGGCGCGGTACGTTTCGACAATGTCGACTTTCATTACGGCAAGGCCGGCAACGTGATCGAAGGCCTGAACCTGGACATCCGCCCCGGCGAGAAAATCGGCTTGATCGGCCCTTCCGGGGCTGGCAAGTCGACCCTGGTCAACCTGCTGCTACGGCTGTACGACGTGCAGGGCGGGCGCATCCTGAGCGACGGCCAGGACATTGCCGAAGTCAGCCAGGCCAGCCTGCGCGCGCAGATCGGCATGATCACCCAGGACACCTCGTTGCTGCACCGTTCCATCCGCGACAACCTGCTGTACGGCCGCCCCGGCGCCAGCGATGCCGAACTTCAGGAAGCCGTGCACCGGGCCCGCGCCGACGAATTCATCCCACAGCTCTCGGATGCCCAGGGCCGCAGCGGTTTCGATGCCCATGTGGGCGAACGCGGGGTCAAGTTGTCGGGCGGCCAGCGCCAGCGTATCGCGATTGCCCGGGTACTGCTGAAGAATGCGCCGATCCTGATCATGGACGAAGCCACGTCGGCGCTGGACTCTGAGGTCGAGGCAGCAATCCAGGAAAGCCTGGAGACGCTGATGCAGGGCAAGACGGTGATCGCCATTGCCCACCGGCTTTCCACCATTGCCCGGATGGACCGGCTGGTGGTGCTGGACAAAGGGCGCATTGTCGAACTTGGCAGCCACAGTGAACTGCTGCAACAGCAGGGGCTGTATGCCCGGTTGTGGCACCACCAGACCGGGGGCTTTGTCGGGGTTGACTGACGCCTGTAATGGCCCTATCGCTGGCAAGCCAGCTCCCACAGGTACCCACAGATTTCAAGGTGTGGGGTGATCCTGTGGGAGATTCTATGGTTTCTGGCAAGGGCACCAGGGTTGCCAGGTGCTCGCCACAGCATCTGTCAGCCCTGAGGCGCTCTCTGTGGGAGCTGGCTTGCCAGCGATAGGGCCATTACAAGCAATACAAGTCTCTCAGTCCCGGCGGTAAGGCAACATCCCCCGCGCCTCCTCGGCATACCCCTTCACCCCCTCCCGCTCCTGCGCCAGGAAATCCTCCACCGCCCGCCGCAACCCAGGGTGCAGCAGGTAATGCCACGACCGCGTCAGCACCGGCTCAAACCCGCGAATCAGCTTGTGTTCACCTTGCGCACCGGCATCGAAGCGCTGCAAACCTTCGGCAATGGCGAAGTCCATGCCCTGGTAGAAACAGGTTTCGAAATGCAGCCGGTCGAATTCGTCCAGGCAGCCCCAATAGCGGCCAAACAAGCTGTCACCCCCCACCAGGCTCAAGGCCATGGCCACATCCCGCCCGCCCTGGCGGGCCATCACTACCCGTAGCGCCTCGGGCATACGCTCGGCAAGCAGGCTGAAGAACGCACGGGTCAGGTAGGGCGCACGGCGCCGTACGGCATAGGTGTTGGCGTAGCAGCGGAACACGAAGTCCCATTGCGCCTCGTCCAGTTCATTGCCCCGGTACCACCGAAAATCGATGCCCTGCCCCGCCACCTGCTCGCGCTCCTTGCGCATCTGCTTACGCTTGCGCGAGCTGAGGCTGTCGAGAAAGTCCTGAAAGTCGCGGTAGCCGCGGTTTTGCCAGTGAAACTGGCAGCCCAGGCGCTCCAGCCAGCCCGGCAGGCCGGCCAACTGCTGGTCCAGCGCCGCATCGGTGAAATTGATGTGGGCACCCGACAGCCCGCCCTTGCCCAGGTACTCAGGTAACGCCTGCAGCAACAGCAGCCCATCGGCCGGGTCGTCGGCCAGCAAACGCGGGCCGCTGACCGGGCTGAACGGGACCGCCCCCAGCAACTTGGGGTAATAGGCAATGCCGGCCCGCTCACAGGCATCGGCCCAACCGTGGTCGAACACGTACTCGCCAAACGAATGCCACTTGCGGTAGGCCGGCAACAGCGCCCGCACCTGCCCGTCACGCTCCAGCACCAGGTGCTCGGCAGCCCACCCCGTCTGGGGAGCAACGCTGGCGCTGTCCTCCATGGCGCTGAGAAAGCCGTGGCGCAGGAAGGGTTGGCCGGCAGGCACCAAGGCATCCCAGGTGGCCGCCGGAAGATCACGCAAATGGGCAAGGCTGTACAGGCTGGTCACGGTTTTGGCTCGCAGTCGGGAGGCGTTCAGTATCCCCAACCCAGGCGCGTCACTCAAATGATGAACGCCAGGCTGCCCCTTTTCTTCTCACTTACTTAACAACAGTGCCACTAATCAGACATTAATCTGTCACCGCCCCTCGCAATACTTGCGCCTGTTTTCCGGAACACCAGAACCTGTCTATTCAGGCCCTTTCCGAAGACATGCCAACACAGGGGCAGGCGCTTGAGCCTCCCCCATTTTTTCAGTAGGGAGAACCTTATGCGTCTTGTTTCTACACTTACCGGAATGAGCCTCACCGGCATGATGCTGGCCCTGAGCGCCCCGGCCAGTGCTGCTGTCGACGCCAAGCTGCTCGAAATGCTGCGCGCCAACGGCTCGATCAACCAGGCGCAGTACAATGAACTGCAAGGCGATCTGGCAAAAGAAACCAAGGAAAAGGCCGACCAGAAAGCTCAGTCCGAACGTATGAGCGCCTTCGAACAAAAAGTGGCATGGGCCGCCAAGACCCAGATCAAGGGCGATGTGCGCCTGCGTTACGAAGACGTCAACGTCGACAACCCGATCTCCCGCAGTGGCAACCAGGACCGTGAGCGCGTACGTGCCCGTGTCGGCTTCTACAGCGAGATCAACCCGCAAGTCGACGCCGGCGTGCGTGTGGCCACCGGCAGCAGCGCCGATGCCCGCTCGACCAACCAGAGCCTGGACAACTACTTCGAGAAGAAATCGCTGTGGGTCGACCTGGCCTACCTCGACTGGCACCCGACTGCCGTGCCCAACCTGCACCTGATCGGCGGCAAGATGAACCAGCCGTGGGTCAGCATGGGCGACATCATCTGGGACAGCGACATCAACCCGGAAGGTGTGGCAGCTACCTACAAGATGAACGTTGGCCCGGCTGAAGTCTTCGGCAGCCTTGGTCACTACAACCTGAAAGACAACGTCGATGGCGACGGCGTGCAGTTCAAGCATGACGCGCAGCTGTACGCAGGCCAGCTGGGCACCAGGTTCAACGCAGCCGACACCGTCAAGGTGACCGTGGGCGGCAGCATCTACGGCTACGACAACGACAAGGCTTCGGCCGCCCTGGCCTCGCTGGGCAACACCACCAATGAGTTCAACCTGGTGGAAGGCTTCGGTCAGGTCGACTTCACCGGCTTTGCCATACCGCTGTCTGCCTACGGCCAGTTCGTCAAGAATACCGAAAGCACCGACGGCAAGGACAAAGCCTGGCTGGCCGGTCTGAAGAGCAAGATCGGCGCCTGGAGCCTGGACTACAACTACCGCGACGTGCAGCGTAACGGTGTGGTCAGCCTGTTCACCGACTCTGACTTCGGTGCCGGCTTCACAGGTTCGCGTGGCCACAAGTTCAAGGTCGGTTATGAAATCGACAAGAACTTCGGCGTAGGTGCAACCTACCTGATGGCCAAGACCGACTACTCCAACCTGCCCAACAGCAATGCGGACGTGGATACCCTGCAGCTGGACCTGGAAGCCAAGTTCTAAACACGCAACAGCGGGGAATGCCGACCCCATCCGGCGTTTCCCGCTCTTTTTTGCCTGTGAAATAGCTGGGGCTGCTTTGCAGCCCATCGCGACACAAGGCCGCTCCTACAGGGGAATGCGCCCTTTGCAGGTACGCGATTTGCTGTAGGAGCGGCCTTGTGTCGCGATCGGGCCGCAAAGCGGCCCCGGCTATCTCGGATCAGACCAGGTAATCAGCGCTTGCGCAGGATCACACTGCCAATCGAATACCCCGCACCGAACGAGCTCAACACCCCCAAGGCGCCCTTGGCCAGGTCATCCTGGTACAGGTGGAAGGCAATGACCGAGCCTGCCGAGCTGGTATTGGCGTAACGGTCCAGAATCACCGGGGCGTCTTCCTCGGCCACTTCTCGCCCCAGCAGCTTCTTGACGATCAGGTGGTTCATGCTGAGGTTGGCCTGGTGCAACCAGAAGCGCTTCACATCGCTTGGGTTCAGGCCGTTTTCCTGCAGGTGCTCACCGATCAGTTCGGCCACTTTCGGGCACACCTCGCGGAACACCTTGCGGCCTTCCTGGATGAACAGCTTGTCCGCAGCGCCCTGCCCCTCTTCCGCGGCACGGTTGAGGAAGCCGAAATTGTTGCGGATATTGTTGGAGAATTCGGTCCACAGCTTGCTGCTGACGATATCGAACTGGTGCGCCGAGCTGGCCTTGTCGGCGCGCTCGAGCACCACGGCGGTGGCCGCATCACCGAAGATGAAGTGGCTGTCGCGGTCACGGAAGTTCAAGTGCCCGGTGCACACCTCGGGGTTTACCATCAGTACTGCACGCGCCTGGCCCAGGGCCACGCTGTTGGCTGCGGTCTGAATGCCGAACGTGGCCGAGGAACAGGCTACGTTCATGTCGAAGGCGAAGCCCTGAATGCCCAGCGCCTGCTGCACTTCGATGGCGATGGCCGGGTACGGGCGCTGCAGGTTGGAGCAGGCGACGATCACGCCGTCGATATCGGCAGCCGTGCGGCCCGCACGCTGCAAGGCCTGGTGGGCAGCGGCCACGGCCATTTCGCAAAGCACCGAGGGTTCGTCGTTGGAACGCTCCGGCAGGCGCGGCTTCATGCGCTGCGGGTCGAGGATGCCGGCCTTGTCCATGACGAAGCGGCTCTTGATGCCCGAGGCCTTTTCGATGAACGCGGCATCCGACAAGGGCGCCGCTTCGACTTCGCCACGCTCGATGGCGGCGGCGTTGTCCTGGTTGAACTGCTGGGACCAGGCGTTGAAGGAGGCCACCAGTTCTTCGTTGGAAATACTCTGGGCCGGGGTGTACAGGCCGGTGCCGCTGATCACGACGTTATGCACGGTCGTTCCTCTGTTCGAAGGCCATCGCCACGGGGGCGCTGGCGGGAATAGGACAGCCTAGTGGCACTTTAGTGCCAAGTTAGGGGCGAGGGGCTCACCCGCGAAGGGCCGCCAGGCGGCCCCAAATTGCATCAATACTGCCACAACTGTGGAAGTTTAGCCTTCCACCTGGCCCCACTGCTTGCTCAATCTTTTGTCAGAAATCGGCACTTTGGTGCCCAGTTGCTGAGCGAACAGTGACACCCGGTACTCCTCCAGCCACCAACGGTACAGGGTCAGTTGCTCATCGCGCTTGCCCTCCTGGGCATGCTTGTCGGCGCGGGCCTTGTACTGCGCCCACAGGTTGGCCAGCTCGCCGCTCCATACCCGGTCCTTCTGCACCTGCGCACCGAGTTTCTCCAGGCGCAGTTCCACTGCCTTGAGGTAACGCGGCAGTTCCTTGAACCAGGTGGCCGGGGTTTCACGCACGAACCCTGGGTACACCAGGTTGCCCAACTGCTGCTTGATGTCATTCAGCGCCACGGCCTGGCTGAGGTCGATCTTGCCCTTGAAGCGCTTCTGCAGGCCGTGCCACAGCTTCAACACTTCCAGCGTCTGCCGGGCCAGGCGCTCGGCGTGCTCGGCCCAACTGCCGCGCTTGCGTTCGGCCAGCCCCGCCAAGGCCGCACCCTCGCGTGGCAAGGGGTGTTCACCCTCGAGGATGCAGCTGTCCAGGCTGGCCAGCAAAATGTCCTCGACCAGCGCTTCGACACGCCCCAGCTCGCGGTACAGCAGGCCCAGTTCGGTCAGCCCCGGCAGCTTGCCCCGCAGGAACTTGGCCGGCTCGGCCAGTTGCTGCAGCAGCAGCCGCTGCAAGGCACGGCGGTGCTGGAACTCGGCTTCGGCCTGGGTCGAGAAGCGGCCTTCGCGCACCGTGCCGTTTTCGTCCACCAATGCCGGGTAGACCGTCATCGACAAGCCGGCGATCTTTTGCTGGGTGGTCTGCGCCACGGGGCTGAAGGCCTTGGCCTGCACCGGCTTTTCGGCGTCAGCCGTGCGCGGTACGGCCAACGCGGCCTGGCTGGCGGCGGCAAAACGGGCAGTCAGCTCGGCCAGGTCGCGGCCCTCGCCCAGGAACTTGCCCTGGCCGTCGACCACCTCGATATTCATGCGCAGGTGGCCCTCGACCAGGCTCACCGACTCGGCCCAGGCCTCGTCGGCTACACGCACACCGGTCATGCGCAGCAATTCCTGGCCCAGGGCCTGGGGCAAGGCCCCCTGGGCGAACGGCATGCGTGCCAGCGACGCCTTGACGAAGTCGGGCACCGGCACGAAGTTCTTGCGCAGGGCCTTGGGCAGGTTGCGTACCAGCGCCACGCACTTGGCTTCGAGCAGGCCTGGCACCAGCCACTCGAGGCGTTCACCCGGCAGGTTCGGCAACAACGGCGCAGGCACGCGCACGGTCACGCCATCGCGCGGGTGCCCCGGTTCAAAGTGATAGGTCAGCGGCAGGCGCAGTTCGCCCACCTGCAGGCTGTCGGGGTACTGGGCCGCCGTGACCTCGCTGGCCTCACGCGCCAGCACGTCCTCTTCGCGCATGATCAGCAGGTTGGCGTCCTTCTGGCTGCCCATGCGGTACCAGGCATCGAAGGTCGCGGTCTGGTGAATCTCTTCGGGCAGGCGCGCCTCGTAGAACGCATACAGCGTTTCTTCATCGGCGAGAATATCGCGCCGACGCGCTTTGGCCTCCAGCTCATCAAGCTGCTCCAGCAGGCGCTTGTTGGCCGCCAGGCATTTGGCCCGCGACTGGATCTCGCCGCCTACCAGGCCCTCGCGGATGAACAGCTCACGCGAGGTGGCCGGGTCGATCGGGCCAAAGTGCACCGGGCGCCGCCCGACCAGAATCAGGCCGTACAAGGTGATCTGCTCATAGGCCACGACCTGCCCGCGCTTTTTCTCCCAGTGCGGCTCGAAGTGGTTCTTCTTGACCAGGTGGCCGGCCAGCGGCTCGATCCAGTCCGGTTCGATCCGGGCCACCACGCGTGCATACAACTTGGTGGTTTCGACCAACTCGGCGGCCATCACCCACTGCGGGCGCTTACGCCCCAGGCCCGACGACGGGTGTACCCAGAAGCGCCGCTGGCGAGCCCCCTGGTAGTCGCCCTCTTCGGTCTTGTGGCCGATCTGGCTGAGCAGGCCGCTGAGGATGGCCTTGTGAAACTTCTGGTAGTCGGACGGTTCCTTGTTCACCGTCAGTTGCAGGTCACGGCAAATCAATGCCAGCTGGCGATGGGCATCGCGCCATTCGCGCAGGCGCAGGTAATTGAGAAAGTGCTTGCGGCACCAGTTGCGCAACGGGTTGGCGGTCAGCGCCTGGCGCTGTTCTTCAAAGCCGCGCCACAAATTCACCAACGCGGCGAAGTCGGAGTCCACATCCTTCCATTGCGCGTGCGCCTGGTCCGCCGCCTGCTGGCGCTCGGGCGGGCGTTCGCGCGGGTCCTGCACCGACAACGCACTGGTGACGATCAACACTTCCTGCAAGCTACCCTGGCGTGCGCCCTCCAGCAGCATGCGGCCTAGCCGCGGGTCGATGGGCAGGCGCGCCAACTGGCGACCGATAGGCGTTAGCTGGTTCTCGCGGTTGACCGCCGACAGTTCCTGCAACAGGTTGAAGCCGTCGCTGATGGCCTTGCCATCTGGCGGCTCGATGAACGGGAAGGCGTCAATGGCACCCAGGCGCAGGTGCAGCATTTGCAGAATCACCGCCGCCAGGTTGGTACGCAGGATTTCCGGGTCGGTGAACGCCGGCCGGCTGTTGAAATCCTCTTCGCTGTACAAGCGCACGCAAATGCCCGGCTCAACCCGGCCGCAACGGCCTTTACGCTGGTTGGCACTGGCCTGCGACACCGCCTCGATGGGCAGGCGCTGAACCTTGGCGCGGTAGCTGTAGCGGCTGATGCGCGCAGTACCGGTGTCGATCACATAGCGAATGCCCGGCACGGTCAGCGAGGTTTCGGCGACGTTGGTGGCCAGCACCACCCGGCGCCCGGTGTGCGGCTGGAAGATGCGCTGCTGCTCGGCCGGCGACAGACGCGCGTAAAGCGGCAGAATCTCGGTATGGCGCAGTTGCGCCTTGCGCAGGATCTCGGCGGCATCGCGGATTTCCCGCTCGCCCGGCAGGAAGATCAACACGTCGCCAGGGCCTTTGCCTTGGCTGCGCTCATGCTGGGCCAGCTCGTCGAGGGTGGCGAGAATCGCCTGGTCGACCGTCAGGTCGTCCTCGATCTGGTTGCCCTCTTCGTCCTGCTCGCTGGTCAGCGGGCGGTACCAGGTTTCCACCGGGAAGGTGCGGCCAGACACCTCGATGATCGGCGCATTGTCGAAGTGTTTGGAGAAGCGCTCCAGGTCGATGGTCGCCGAGGTGATGATCAGCTTCAGTTCGGGCCGGCGGTGCAGCAAGGTCTTCAGGTAGCCGAGCAGGAAGTCGATGTTCAGGCTGCGCTCGTGGGCTTCGTCGACGATGATCGTGTCGTAGCGTTCGAGAAAGCGGTCATGCTGGGTTTCGGCCAGCAGGATGCCGTCGGTCATCAGCTTGACCAGGGTGTTGGCGTCGCTCTGGTCTTCGAAACGGACTTGGTAGCCGACCAACCCACCCAGCGGCGTACCCAGCTCTTCGGCCACCCGCGCCGCCACGCTGCGCGCGGCAATGCGCCGTGGCTGGGTGTGGGCAATCAGGCCATGGCTGCCACGGCCCAGTTCCAGGCAGATCTTCGGCAACTGCGTGGTCTTGCCCGAACCGGTTTCACCGGCGATCACCAGCACCTGGTGTTCGGCGAGGGCCTTCTTGATTTCGTCGCGTTTGGCAGCGATCGGCAGATTGTCGTCGTAACGCACGACCGGCACGCTCTGCTGGCGCGCGGTAACCTGGGCACAAGAGGCCTGGACCTTGTCCACCCAATGCGCCAGCTTGGCCTCGTCTGGGCGCTTGCGCAGCTCATGCAATTGCCGCCGCAAGCGGTGGCGGTCGGCAATCATGGCGTGGTCGAGGTTGTGCAGCAATTTGTCGATGGCGTGGTCAGTCATGGGGCTTTTTAATGATGCAGGTGAGCCTGCTTTTTCATGATCGGCATTCTGAGGATGCGCGATTGTCGCAGATTTGCGCCTGTTTTGCTGTCCAGGCTGGCGCGCACCGTGTAGGAGCGGCCTTGCGTCGCGATGGGCTGCGCAGCAGCCCCGTGGTTTTGTGCCGGGGCGCAGATTTTGGGGCTGCTACCGCAGCCCATCGCGACGCAAGGCCGCTCCTACAAGGGATCGCACAGTGGCTGAAAGTTTAGCAAGTCCTTATGTGAAGGTTGCCATTCACTGCTTTAATCACCCTTACGCCGCATGTGAGTATCAAAACCATGACGCCCGCCCAGCCCATCGCCCCACCGTTGCCGCGCCCTTCGCTACCGAAGGCCCGCAGCCGTGCCGGGGAAAACCCGCTGGTGCACATCATCCTCGCCTTCTGGGCCTTGTGGCACTGCCGCCACGCCCGCCCACCGGATACCGCCCTCACGCCGTTGTGACCAAACCCGGCCAGCCTCTGGCCGTTTTCCCCAGCCGGGCCGCCCGCCAGTGCGGTGGCCCTGCGCAGCCGTGAGCGAACCCAACATGCATTTTGCCCCCGTAGAGCACGCCGCCCGTTTTCTGGCCGACAACCCTGATATCGAGTTGTTCGAGCTGTTCATTCTCGACGCCAACGGCGTACCCCGCGGCAAGCTGCTGCACCGCGACGAGTTGCTGGCCGTGTACCAGAGCGGCCGGCCGCTACCCAGTACCATTCTCGGCCTGACCCTGAACGGCGACGATGTGGAAAACTCCGGGCTGGTCTGGGATGTGGGTGATATCGACTGCCGCGCCTACCCGCTCGAGGGCAGCCTGACAAGGTTGCCCTGGCGCCGGGTGCCGACCGCCGCGGTGCAGGTGAGCATGCACCCGAGCGAGGGGTTGCCTGCCAGCATCGCCGACCCGCGCCACGTGCTGCTGCGCACCATCGAGGCGCTGCAGGCCGACGGCTACCACCCGGTGATGGCCTGCGAACTGGAGTTCTACCTGCTTGACCAGCAACGCGACGCCCAAGGCCGCCCGCAACCGGCACTGGACAACGATGGCGGGCGCCCGCGCAGCACCCAGGTGTACGGCCTGCGCGAACTGGAACAGATCGAGCCGTTTCTCGCCGATCTGTATGCCGCCTGCAAAGCCCAGGGCATCCCGGCCCGTACGGCCATTTCCGAATACGCCCCCGGCCAGGTGGAAATCACCCTGGAGCATGGTGACGCACTGCAGGCCATGGACCAGGCGGTACGCTACAAGCGCCTGGTCAAGGGCGTGGCCCATGCCCACGGCATGCAGGCCTGCTTCATGGCCAAGCCATTCGCGCACCTGGCGGGTACTGGCATGCACATGCACCTGAGCCTGGCTGACCACGCCGGCACCAATCTGTTCGCCAGCGACGACAAGGCTGGCACGCCGCTGCTGCGCCAGGCGGTCGCCGGCATGCTGCGCCACCTGCGCGAATCACTGCTGCTGTTCTGCCCCAACGCCAATTCGTTCCGCCGCTTCCAGGCCAACAGTTATGCACCACTGGCACCCACCTGGGGCGTGGACAACCGCACCGTGAGCCTGCGCGTACCCGGTGGCCCGGCCAACAGCCGGCATGTGGAGCACCGCATCTGCGGCGCCGATGCCAACCCCTACCTGGCGGCGGCGGCGATCCTGGCAGCCAGCCACCGTGGCATTCGCGAGCAGCTGGACCCAGGGGCACCGGTGCAAGGCAACGGTTATGCCCAGGCCACCGAACACCTGCCCACCGACTGGCTGACGGCGCTCGACGCCTTGCAGCAATCGGCTTGGGCCCGCGAAGCATTGGGCGAGGACTTCCTCGGCGTGTACCTGAAGGTCAAGCGCGCCGAGTACCGCCAGTTCATGGCCGAAGTCAGCGAACAGGACTGGCGCTGGTACCTGCACCAGGCCTGAGCCCCTCAACATTCAAGGAACACCCATGAACGCAGCATTGCACAAAGGTCCGGCGCAGCGCGCGCCGTCCTACTACAGCGCCACCCTCAACGACCCTACCGAGTACCCGCAACTCAAGGGCACGGTGCAGGTGGATGTGGCAATCATCGGCGGCGGCTTCACCGGCGTGGCCACGGCAGTCGAGCTGGCCGAGCGCGGCCTCAAGGTGGCCATCGTCGAAACCAACCGTATAGGCTGGGGTGCCAGCGGCCGTAACGGTGGCCAAGTCACTGGCAGCCTGTCGGGCGACGAAGCCATGCGCTCACAGATGCGCAACCACCTGGGCGCCGAGGTCGATGACTTCATCTGGCACCTGCGCTGGCGTGGCCACCAGGTAATCGAGCAGCGCGTAGCGCGCTACGGCATCGACTGTGACCTCAAGCGTGGCCACCTGCATGCCGCTATGAAACCCTCGCACATGAACGAGCTGCGCGCGTTCGAGGCCGAAGCGCAACGCCGGGGCATGGGCGAGCAGGTTCAAATGCTCGACCGCGCGGCAGTGGCTGAGCACCTGCAGAGCCCGCTGTACATGGGGGCCTTGAAGAACCTGCGCAACCTGCACCTGCACCCGCTCAACCTGTGCCTGGGTGAGGCCCGCGCCGCACATGGCCTGGGCGCGCTGGTGTTCGAGAATTCCGAAGTGCTGGACATCGTGCATGGCCCGCGCCCGGCGGTGGTTACCGCCCACGGCCGGGTCGAGGCACGCCAGGTGATGCTGGCCGGCGATGTGTACCACAAGCTGGAAAAGCGCCAACTCAAGGGCAAGATATTCCCGGCCATGGGCGGGATCGTCACCACCGCGCCACTGGGCGAACTGGCCGAGCAGATCAACCCCCACGACCTGGCGGTGTACGACTGCCGCTTCGTGCTCGACTATTACCGCCTGACAGCCGACAAGCGCCTGCTATTCGGTGGCGGCGCCAACTACTCCGGCCGTGACTCGCGGGACATCGAAGGCGAACTGCGGCCATGCATCGAGCGCACGTTCCCGGCATTGAAGGGCGTGCCGATCGAGTTCCAGTGGAGCTGCGCCATGGGCATCGTGGTCAACCGCATTCCACAGCTGGGCAAGCTGTCGGACAACGTGTGGTATTGCCAGGGGTATTCCGGGCACGGCATTGCCACCAGCCACATCATGGGCGAAATCATGGCCGAGGCGTTGACCGGTACGCTCGAGCAGTTCGACACCTTCGCCCAGTGCAAGCATGTGCGGGTGCCAATGGGTGACTTGCTGGGCAACCCGCTGCTGGCGGCCGGCATGTGGTATTACCAGATGCTGGAAAAACTGCGCTGAGCCCAAAACCCATGCCCTCGCTGTAGGAGCGGCCTTGTGTCGCGATGGGCCGCAAAGCGGCCCCTGGATCTCGGCATGGGCGCTGAAATGGACGGGGCCGCTTCGCGGCGCATCGCGACACAAGGCCGCTCCTACAGGGGCAGCGCAGGGTCAGGCGATCTTCTTCAAGCCCTGCTTCTTCAGCTCTTCATCACGCAGCTCGCGGCGCAGGATCTTGCCCACGTTGGTGGTCGGCAGCGCATCGCGGAACTCGATATGGCGCGGCACCTTGTAGCCGGTCACGTTGGCACGCATGTGCTCCATCACCTGCTCCTTGGTCACGGTCATGCCCGGCTTGACCACGATGAACACCTTGATCACTTCGCCCGACTTCTCGTCCGGCACCCCGATGGCCGCGCACTGCAACACGCCAGGCAAGCCGGCAAGCACATCTTCAAGCTCGTTGGGGTACACATTGAAGCCGGAGACCAGGATCATGTCCTTCTTGCGGTCGACGATACGCATGTAGCCGTCGGGCTGGATCAAGGCGATGTCGCCGGTCTTCAGCCAACCCTGGTTGTCGAGGATCTCGGCAGTGGCCTCTTCGCGCTGCCAATAGCCCTTCATGACCTGCGGGCCCTTGATGCACAGTTCGCCGACTTCGCCCAACGGCAACTCGTTACCAGCCTCGTCGATTACCTTGCACAGGGTCGACGGCACCGGAATACCAATGGTGCCGACCTGGTTCGCTTCGGCAGGGTTGACCGTGGCCACCGGGCTGGTTTCCGTCATGCCGTAGCCTTCGCAGATGGCGCAACCGGTCACCGCCTTCCAGCGCTCGGCCACGCTCAACTGCAGGGCCATGCCGCCCGACAAGGTGATTTTCAACGCCGAGAAGTCCAGGGCACGGAACCCATCGTTGTTGCACAGGGCAACGAACAGGGTGTTCAGGCCGACAAAGCCGGTGAACTTCCACTTGCCCAGTTCCTTGACCATCGCCGGCAGGTCACGCGGGTTGCTGATCAACACGTTGTGGTTGCCGATCAGCATCATCGCCATGCAATGGAAGGTGAACGCGTAGATGTGGTACAGCGGCAGCGGGGTGATGAGAATTTCACAGCCTTCGTGCAGGTTCGAGCCCATCAGCGCCCGGCACTGCAGCATGTTGGCCACCAGGTTGCGGTGGGTCAGCATGGCACCCTTGGCCACGCCAGTGGTGCCGCCGGTGTACTGCAGCACCGCCACATCGTTGGCCTGCGGGTTGGCCTCGGTTACCGGCTGGCCCTTGCCCAGTGCCAGCGCAGCGTTGAAACGCACGGCCTGCGGCAGGTGGTAGGCCGGTACCATCTTCTTCACGTACTTGATCACGCTGTTGATCAGCAAGCGCTTGACCGGCGGCAACAGGTCGGCCACTTCGGTGACGATGACGTGCCGGACCTGGGTCTTGGGCACCACTTTCTCAGCCAGGTGGGCCATGTTGGCCAGGCACACCAAGGCCTTGGCGCCAGAGTCGTTGAACTGGTGTTCCATTTCCCGCGCGGTGTACAGCGGGTTGGTGTTGACCACGATCAGCCCGGCGCGTATGGCACCGAACACCGCGACAGGGTATTGCAGGACATTGGGCAGTTGCACGGCAATGCGATCACCCGGCTTGAGGTCGGTATGCTGCTGCAACCAGGCGGCAAAAGCCCCCGACAGCGCATACAACTCGCCATAAGTGATAGTCTTGCCCAGGTTGCTAAAGGCCGGTTTGTCGGCAAAGCGTTGGCAGGATTGCTTGAGTACTGCCTGGATATTGGGGAATTCGTCAGGATTGATTTCCGCCGTAATCCCGGCTGGGTACTTATCCTTCCAAAAATGTTCGATCATGGAAGCCCACTCCTTCAGCAACAGCGAAGTTCGATTCACGCGTCGATGCGCTTATTATTGATATGAGATGACGGTTCGTTGCAAACCGGATCATCTGAAAGCGGGCCGAGAGTAACAGCTTTGCCTGGGGTCGCCTAGAGGCCAAAACGGGCCTTACGGTCACAAAAATGACTCAATGAACAATTTAGGTCATTTTTAGAGTATTTAGCTTAAAGTGGCAAGCTACAAGCTTCAAGCGGCAAGATAGAGCGTGCCAAAGGCTCTGATTCACCGCTTGTAGCTTGTAGCTTGCCGCTGACTCAAGCGATATCCCGCAGCTCCCTGCGCAGAATCTTGCCCACCGGGGTCATCGGCAATGACTCGCGCAGCACGATGTGCTTGGGCACCTTGTAGCCGGTGAAGTTGGCCTTGCAGTAGGCCTTGAGCTCATCCACGCTCAGCCCCCCCTCGCGCGGCACCACGAACAGCTTCACCGCCTCGCCGGAACGCTCGTCGGGCACGCCGATGGCCGCGCAGTTGGCGACCTGCGGGTGGCCCATCACCACGTCTTCGATCTCATTGGGGTACACGTTGAAACCCGAGACGATGATCATGTCCTTCTTGCGGTCGACGATCCGCGTGAAGCCGTCCGGGTCGATCACAGCGATATCACCGGTTTTGAACCAACCGTCCGCATCCAGGGCCTGGGCGGTGGCCTCAGGCTGCTGCCAGTAGCCCTTCATCACCTGCGGCCCCTTGATGCACAACTCGCCACGCTCGCCCAACGGCAGCTCGTTGCCGTCATCATCGATGACCTTGAAGGCGGTACCGGCCACCGGGATGCCCACCGTACCCAGCCGGGCCAACTGACCGTAGGGGTTGGTACTGGCCACCGGCGAGGTTTCGGTCAGGCCATAGCCTTCGACAATGCGGCAGCCGGTAAGCGCCTCCCAGCGTTCGGCAGTGGCCTTGACCAGCGCCGTGCCACCGGAGTTGGTGACTTTCAGTGCCGAGAAGTCCAGCCGGCGAAAGCCCGGGTGATCCATCAGCGCCACGAACAGGGTGTTGAGCCCGAGCAATGCAGAGAAACGCCACTTGCCCAGCTCCTTGATGAAGCCGGGAATATCCCGCGGGTTGGTGATCAGCACGTTGTGGTTGCCGGTGACCATCATGCACATGCAGTTCGCGGTGAACGCGTAGATGTGGTACAGCGGCAGCGGCGCGATCATCACCTCCTGGCCATCCTTGAGCAGCTTCTGCCCGTCCGGGCCGTGCTGCGAAAAGCACGCCAGCACCTGCAGCATGTTGGCCACCAGGTTGCCGTGAGTAAGCATGGCGCCTTTGGCCAGCCCGGTGGTGCCGCCGGTGTACTGCAGCACGGCGATGTCGTCCAGGCTCTGCGGCACCGGTTGCGGCGACAGGCCGCGCCCCTGGCGCAGCACCTGCTTGAACGAGAGTGCCTGGGGCAAGCGGTAGGCCGGCACCATCTTTTTCAGCTTGTCGACCACCGTGTTGATCAACCAGCCCTTGGCAGTGGGCAGCAGGTCGCCCATTTTCGCTTCGATCAGGTACTCGATGCCCGTGTCGGGCAACACGGCCTGCACCCGCTTGCCGAACATGTTCAGGTAGACCAACGCCCGCACGCCGCTGTCATTGAACTGGTGGCGCATCTCGCGCTCGGTGTACAGCGGGTTGGTATTGACCACGATCAGCCCGGCACGCATGGCACCGAACACGGCGATCGGGTACTGCAGCACGTTGGGCATCTGCACCGCGATACGGTCACCCGGCTGCAGGCTGGTGTGCTGCTGCAACCAGGCGGCAAAGGCGGCTGAATGTCGCTCCAGTTGCGCATAGGTCAGGGTCACGCCCAGGTTGCTGAATGCCGGGCGGTCGGCAAAGCGCTTGCAAGAGCGCTCGAACACCTCGACCACCGAGGCATAGGCATTGATGTCGATGGTGGAAGGCACGCCCGCAGGGCGCTTGTCATTCCAGAAGTCGGCTTGCATTTATTATTGTTCCTCTGCCTGGACCTGCACTGCGTCCTTGGATCCTTGACCTGGTCGCCAACCGGCAAACAGGCGTTGCTTCGACGTTAGCAGGTAAGCCCGGGGTGGCCTATACGCCAAGTGCCGCCATTAACATTGTGAATCTTATTTGTGCCCTTCCTGCAATCGGGCCGGTTGTGCATACACTGTTCCGGTACCCCATGCGCACAAGGAGCCGCCATGCCCCACGACGCCTTCTGGCTGCCCGTCAGCGAGCACTGCCGCCTGTACGTGCACCAATGGCTGCCAGCCACGCCAGTGAAAGCCGTAGTCCTGCTGGCCCATGGCATGGCCGAGCATGCCGGGCGCTACCAGCGCCTGGGCCTGGCCCTGGCCGCGGCTGGCTTTGCCGTGTTCGCCGCTGACCAGCGTGGCCACGGGCGTAGCGCCGAGCACGGCAGCCTGGGCCTGTTCAGCCGCCATCATGGCTGGAATGCCGTGGTCGACGACCTCGGCCGGCTGGCCCAGTACATTGGCCAACACTACCCGGGCACACCGCTGTTCCTGTTCGGCCACAGCATGGGCAGCTATATCGCCCAGGCTTACCTGCTGCACCACAGTGCCAGCCTGCACGGGGCGATCCTGAGCGGTTCCAACTACCAGCCTGCCGCGCTGTACCGCATGGCCCGGCTGGTGGCGCGGCTGGAGGCCTGGCGCCAGGGGCCGCTGGGCAAAAGTGCGGTGATCGAATGGCTGTCCTTCGGCGCGTTCAACAAGGCCTTCAAGCCCAACCGCACGGCATTCGACTGGCTCAGCCGCGACCCGGCCGAGGTCGACCGCTACGTCAACGACCCGCTGTGCGGCTTTCGGTGCAGCAACCAGCTGTGGCTGGACCTGCTGCAAGGCTTGGCGCAGATCAGCCAGCCGGGTAACCTCGCACAGATCGATCCGAACCTGCCGATACTGATAATGGGTGGGGAATGTGATCCGGTCAGTGCCGGCAAGCGTCTCACCCATCTGGCCGACGCCCTGCGCGCCACCGGCAATCGACATGTACAGCTACGCGTCTATCCTGAAGCGCGGCATGAAGTACTCAACGAAACCAACCGTAACGAGGTCACTGCCGACATTGTCGGCTGGCTTGAACAGGCACTGGCCATTGATCGGCCCGTGCGCAGTGAATGACAGCCACCCTCGCCTACCGCTCAAGGAAACCCCGATGTCCCAGGTCACCAACACGCCTTACGAAGCCCTCGAAGTAGGCCAGAAGGCGCAATACCAGAAGTCCGTCGAAGAGCGCGACATCCAGCTGTTCGCGGCGATGTCCGGTGACCACAACCCGGTGCACCTGGACGCCGAGTTTGCGGCCAAGAGCATGTTCCGCGAACGCATTGCCCACGGCATGTTCAGCGGCGCGTTGATCAGTGCGGCCGTGGCCTGCACCCTGCCAGGCCCTGGCACCATCTACCTGGGCCAGCAGATGAGCTTCCAGAAGCCGGTGAAGATTGGCGACACGCTCACCGTACGCCTGGAAATTCTGGAAAAACTGCCCAAGTTCAAAGTGCGCATCGCGACCAATGTGTACAACCAGAACGATGAGCTGGTGGTGCAGGGCGAAGCGGAAATCCTGGCGCCACGCAAGCAGCAGACCGTGGAACTGGTGTCGCCACCGAATTTCGTTGCCAGCTGAGCATAGCTGGCACTACCGGCCCTGCGGCGGGCGAATGCCCGCCCCCAGGCAACCATCAGTCTGGCATACGCTGGGTGACCAACTCCACCAGGCGGTCCAGGCTTTCACCCCAGCCCTGGTAGAACCCCATGTACTCGTGGGCCTGGCAATCGGCAGCATTCCAGTGCCCGGCCCGGGCGGTATACGAGCGCCGCGCGGGGGCGCTCGAACCTGTAGCCGGTCAACCCTGCTGGCAGCCCTCGCCCATGGCACGGTACTGGATGGTATGCACCTGGCCGTGGTGGTCTTCATAGGTCATGGTGGCAGGCACCACTTCGCAGACATTGGGAATGGTCGACAGGTCGATTACCCGCTTGATATCCAGGTTCATCGAGTAGTCGTACTGCTGGGCCACTGGCTGGGTGGAGACGGGCTTGGCCTCATCGGCGAGGGCGAACGAGGACATACCGACCAATGCAAGAATCAGTAATGGTTTCATGGTGTTTTGCCTTTTGAGCATTCAAGCTGATCGATTGACTTCTAATGCCGTTGCCGGCGCGGAGAAGTTGCCATCTACGGTGAAGATGGCACGAAGTACCGATCCCGCTTCGTACTGCAGGGGGGATGCCTGAAATTCTACGCCTGGCGGTTAATAGTTGAACCCCGAACTCGGATATTCACTCTTGCCGAATTTGCAACAATCTGCGACAAAATACCCGCAAAGCATTACGCCAGAGCCTCTGCTCTGTACTCAGGGGAAATTCGCCATTTCTGAACACTTAACCTGCTCGACACTTGCAGATACAGAACGCCGGCTGCTGGACCACTTTTACCGGCAACAAGGCTCGCGCATGCGCGCGGCAAGCGATGCGCAGTTGTGGGTAGCCAGGGGGCCGGGGATCATTGCCGGGCTGAGCCTGGCCAGGGTAACCGGGGGTTTCTGGCTGACCGGCCTGTTCGTCGACCCGCAACGGCGCCAGCAAGGGGTAGCCGGCAAACTGGTGAAGGCGGCGCTGGCCCAGGCTGACGGGCCAACCTGGCTGTTTTGCCACCCCGACCTGCTGCCGTTCTATCAACGCCTGGGTTTCGAACTGGCGCAGTGCCTGCCCGACACCCTCCATGGCCGCTTGCAACGCTACCAGCGCAGCAAACGCCTGGTGGCCCTGCAGCAGGGTCAGTCGTCGCCTGCTTCCAGCCCTGGGAACAGCACGTCGGTGTAGCCGAACTTGGTAAAGTCCTGGATCCGCGATGGGTACAAACGCCCGATCAGGTGGTCGCACTCATGCTGCACCACCCGCGCGTGGAAGCCTTCGGCAAAGCGGCGGATCGCATTGCCCTGTGGGTCGATGCCCTCATAGCGAATGTGCTTGAAGCGTGGTACCACGCCGCGCAAGCCGGGCACCGACAGGCAGCCTTCCCAACCGTCTTCCAGTTCAGTGGAAGTCGGGGTGATGACCGGGTTCAGCAGGATGGTCTGCGGCACCGCTTCGGCGTCCGGGTACCGCTCGCTGCGTTCAAAGCCGAAAATCACCAGTTGCAGGTCGATGCCCACCTGCGGCGCGGCCAGGCCCACGCCGCCGACATGGCGCATGGTTTCAAACATGTCGTCGATCAGTTGCTGCAGCTCGCCGCTGCCCAGCAGTTGCGCGGGCACCGGCGCGGCGACGCGCAGCAGGCGCTCGTCGCCCATCTTGAGAATGTTACGGATCATCGGGGGTTGGGCTCGGAAGTCTGCGCCTGGCCCGAAGTGGGGTGCTCATGGCCCAGAACACTGATGGTCTGCGCGGGCGCGTGCTCGTCGAAATCCTTTTCACCGGGGTTTTTGCCCTCGGCCGACATGTGCTCGATCACCGCATTCATTTCGGCGCCAAGCAACAGCACAGCAGCCGAGATGTAGAAATACAGCAACAGCACGATGATTGCACCAATGCTGCCGTACATGGCGTTGTAGTCAGCGAAGGTTTTCACGTAGTAGGCAAAGCCCAGCGACGCGATGATCCACACCACCACCGCCAGCACCGAGCCCGGCGTGATGAAGCGGAACTTCTGTTTCACATCAGGCATTACGTAGTAGATCAACGCGACCGCCACCATCAGCAGAAAGACGATCACCGGCCAGCGCAACACCGTCCACAAGGTGACGATGAACTCCTGCATGCCGATCTGGGCGGCGATCCACTCCATGACCTGCGGGCCCAGCACCATCAGCGCAGCGGCTGCCAACAGCATGCCGGCCAGGCCCACGGTGTAGAAAATGGATAACGGGATGCGCTTCCAAACCGGCCGGCCCTCGGGCACATCGTAGGCGGCGTTCATGGCGCTCATCATAAGGCGCACACCGGCCGATGCGGTCCACAAGGCGATCACGATACCGACCGACAACAGCCCGCCCTTGGATTGCTGTAGCTGGTCGATTACAGGGTTCACCTGCTCCAGGGCCTGGGGTGGCAATACCAGCTCCGATTGCAGGCGCAACCAGGAGAAAAAGTCGGGCAGGTGCAAAAAGCCGATCAGGGCAATCAGGAACAGCAAGAATGGGAATAGCGAGAACAGCGCCTGGTAGGCCAGCGCCGACGCATAGGTGGACATCTCGTCATCGAGAAATTCCTTGACGGTGCGCGCCAGCACGCGGTGCAAAGGCAGGCCCTGCAGGGCGGAAAAAATCATAGCGTCTCCTTTCGCCGCTTGATCGAATCAACACACAAGTCTAATAGACCGTGCCGATGCTGTGCTGCTCCCAGTCGCGATTGAAGAAATTGGCGGCAAAAGTAACGGCCTCTTCGCACGCATGCGAAGAGGCCGGCACAGGCTTGCTCAGATCACGGTTTTTTTACCGCGTCCTTCACATCGCCCTTCACTTGCTGCGCCTCGCCTTTGAGCTCTTGCGCCTTGCCCTCGGCACGCAGCTTGTCGTTGTCGGTCACCTTGCCGACACCTTGTTTCACGTTGCCCATCGCCTCATTGGCCAGGCCTTTGACTTTGTCTTTAGTACCGCTCATGGCAAAACTCCTGCAAATGGAGACACGTGTACAGTGTCGACAAAAGGTGGACCCAGCACCCAGCGCAAGAGTTTCAACGAATTTTCAACCCGCAAGCCAAGCGGTCAATCTACGGGCGAATACCGCACCAAATCACACAGGCAGCCCTGCGTTGACGCCACGGCTCCCCTAGAATGCGGTCCAAATGTGCGCCTCAAACCAGGCGAGCACACGACAAGAACAATGTTTTCGGATACCCGCCCCATGCGTCTGATGCCTGCACTGCTGGCCTTGCTGCCACTGCTGCCCCTGTCCACCCTGGCCACCGCTGCCGCCAGCCCTGAAACCCTGCGCGTCGAGCGTTACACCGACGACGGCAACCCCGGCACCCTGCGCTGGGCCATTGAAACCAGTAACCGGAACCCCGGCCATTACCGTATCGACATCGCCGCCGTGGGCAAGCCACCTTATGTGATCCGCCCCAGCCACGCGCTGCCGGAAATCAAAGGCCCGGTCAGCATCACCGGGCTGGCCTGGGCACGCGAGGGTCAGTACATTGCCATCGACGGCTCCGCCTACATCAAGGACCAGGGTGTTCGCACCTGCCCCGGTGCCCTGCCCGGCCAGTTCGGCACCAACGTGCGCACCACCACCAACCCTGGGCTGGTGCTGCGTGACACTCAGGGCGTGCAACTGCGCGGCCTGGAAGTGCGCAATTTCTGCATCGGCATCCTGGTCAACCGCGCCAGCCACAACGTCATCGAAGACAACCGCATCGTCGCCAACAAAGGCGGCGCCGGCATCATGCTGACTGGCGACGACGGCGCGGGTAACCCCACTGCCACCACCACCAACAACAACAAGGTGCTGCGCAACCAACTGATCGACAACGGGGATGGGCTGGAGCTGACCCGTGGCGCAGCATTCAACCTGGTAGCCGACAACCTGTTCCGCTCCACAGCAGCCAACCTCGAGCCCTCACAGGGTATCGAGATTCTGCTGGGCAACGACAACAGCGTGGTGCGCAACCGCTTCGAGAACTACTCCGACGGCCTGCAGATCAACTGGGGCAAACGCAACTACCTGGCGGCCAACACCTTCAGCGGCAACTCGATCGGGGTCAGCGTCACCGGTGAGGGCAACATCCTCGACGGCAACCTGATCCACGGCAACCGCATCGGCGTCGCCCTGCGCCCGGAGCCTGAGGTGACTACCACGCGCCTCAGCGGTAACCGCATCTGGGGCAACAGCCAGGACATCCGCCGCTGCCAGGCGGGCGGCTCATGCGTACCCGGGCAGCGCACCGGGGCCATCGTGTTTGGCGTGCCAGCCCAGGCACACGCCTTGTACGTGGGCTCACGCGGGGTTGGCGCCGACCTGCCGAAGCAGGACCAGGCACTTATCTGCAACGCCAAGGGCGAGCCCAAGCCGTGCCAGCCGCTGCCCAACCACAATCAGCCGGCACCACGGCTGCTGGCGCTGGAAGGGAATGTGCTGCGCGGTGAAGTACAGGGGCCGGCATCGAGCCTGCTGCGCGTTGAGTTCTTCGGCAATGCCCAGGCCGACGCCACCGAGGCCGAGCACTACCTTGGCGAAGTGCAGGTGAACAGTGACGCACAAGGGCAGGCACGGTTTGCCCAGGCGCTGGACGACATCGCCGGGTTGCGCAGCTTCACCGCGACCGTGACTACCGCTGACGGGGCAACCTCCGAGCTGAGCCTGCCGCTTCGTCGCTGACGCACCGCCAGGTCCGGCTTATGGCGGGGGTGGGGCGCAACCCAAGGCAGCGCCCGCGCCCCCCACCTGGCGCGCCCGCAGCAGGCACAAGCATCAAACCTTGCCCCGCCCCGTGGCACCCCTCACAATGCAGGCCTTCATAGCGTCAACCCGCAGGAACCTGCATGAAACTCGACAAACCCGCCGCCATCGCCCGGCGCAACCAAGCACTGGCCCGCCCGGTGCTGAACAGCAGCAACACCCTGTTCGCCATTCTGGACAACAAACGCAACCTGTGGTGGTTCGAAGTGCCGGTGGCGCTGCTGGGCAAGGGCCAGGCCGACTGGGTCAACCTGCTGCTGCACACCCCGCAAACCGACGAGCTGCAGCACCTGAAAGTGCCGACCAACTTCCTCAAGGCCCACCTGGAGCAGATGGAAGTGCGCAAGCCTGGCAAGCGCCGCTCGACCATCAGCCTGGCGCTGAGCGCCGACCGCGACTCGCTGCTGCGCGACACCCGCCCAGGTGGCGAGCAGCTGGACTTCCGCAACTTCGTTCAGGCCTGATCAGGCCTTTTCGATCCGGTCGTCATGGATGACGATCAAGCCCTGCTTGAACAAGCCGCCAATGGCTTTCTTGAAGTTGCCCTTGCTGACATTGAACAGCTTGCTGATCAACGCCGGGTCGCTCTTGTCACACACCCCCAGCACCCCGCCTTCGGCCTCCAGGCGCGCCATGATCTGCTCCTGCAGGCTGTCGGCCAGGGCGGCGCCCACCGGCTGCAGACTCAGGGCGATCTTGCCGTCGTGGCGCAGTTCCTTGATGAAACCCTTCTCGTGCATGCCCGAGCGCAGGAACTTGAACACTTCGTTCTTGTGGATCAGGCCCCAGTGGCGGTTATTGATGATGGCCTTGAAGCCCATCGGCGTTTCGCCAGCCACCAACAGCTCGACCGGCTGCCCGACCTTGTAATCGGCCGGGGCCACGTCGAGGTAGCGGTCCAGGCGGGAAGTGGCGGTGATGCGGCGGGTGCGCTTGTCGAGGTACACGTGCACCACGCAGTAGTCGCCGATCTTCAACGGCCGCGCCTCTTCCGAGTACGGCATCAACAGGTCCTTGGACAAGCCCCAGTCGAGGAAGATGCCGGCACCGTTGATGTCCTTGACCTTGAGGCTGGCAAACTCACCGACCTGCACCTTGGGCTTCTCGGTGGTCGCAATCAGCTGGTCTTCGCTGTCCAGGTAGATGAACACGTTCAACCAGTCATCGACTTCGGTTTCGGCGTTTTTCGGGATATAGCGCCCGGGCAGCAGGATCTCGCCATCGGCGCCGCCGTCCAGGTACAGACCGAAGTCCACGTGTTTCACGATTTGCAAACTGTTGTAACGCCCAAGCAGAGCCATTTCCGATGATCCTCATAACAAGGCGGCTATTCTACACCTGAAGCCAGCGCGCCGCCCGACCGCTGATGCAGTGGAACCGCCGTGCCCCCCCTCGCGTCTACCGTCTGGCCAGCCACTGCAAGGAACAGCACATGCCTTCACGCCTGTCCAAAGCCCTGCTCATTGCCCTTGGATTCGCCCTGGCCCTTGGCGCCTGCAGCCGCATGGACCTGGCCTACCGCAACCTCGATCGCCTGGTGCCGTGGTCGCTGGGCGACTACCTGGACATGAACGGCACGCAAAAGGCCTTGCTCGACGACCGCCTCAAGCAACACCTGGCCTGGCACTGCAAGACCCAGTTACCGGGCTACCTCGACTGGCTGGAGCGGGTCCGCGCCATGGTCGCCGACAACCAGGTGACCGACCAGGCGCTGCAGCAACGCACCCGCGAAGCGCGCCAGGCGATTGGCCGTGTGGCCGAGGAAATCACCCCTTCGGCGACCGAGTTGTTGCGCGGCATGAGCGACCGCCAGGTGGCCGAAATGCGTGAAGCGTTCCGCGACGACATCGCCGAGCGGCAAAAAGAGTACGTCGATACCCCGCTGGCCGAGCAGGTCAGCGAGCGCAGCGCGCGTATGGAAAAACGCCTGAGCGCCTGGTTTGGCCCACTGTCCGCGGTGCAGAAGCAACGCGTACAAGCCTGGTCAGCAGCGCTGGGCGACCAGAACCGCGAATGGATCGCCAACCGCGCCCACTGGCAGCAACAGCTGCTGCTGGCGATGAACCAACGCAACGACGCCAGCTTCGAGCCGCGCCTGGCAACCTTGTTGCAACACAAGGAAAGCCTGTGGACGCCGGAATACCGCGCGGCCTTCCAGAACACCGAGCAACAGGCGCGCAGCCTGTTGGTAGACCTGGTGCAGCAAAGTAGCGTGCAGCAGCGGCAGTTGCTGCAAGCGCGGTTGGCCAAGGTGCGCGACCACTTCAGTGAGCTGAAGTGCCTGAAGAGTGCCTGAAGAGTGCCTGAAGGCGTGATGGGCTTGGCCTGCAACACCGCCATCAGCGCCCCTTGCGCCGATACGGGAACACGTCGATCACCTTCCCCTCGCCAATGGCCGCCTGCAGCCCCTTCCAGTAATCCGCGTCATACAGCTCGCCGTGCAAGCGGCTGAACAAGCGCCGCTGGCCCATGTCGGCAAACAGAAACGGCGGGAACTCTTCGGGGAACACATCGTGCGGCCCGATCGAATACCACGGCTCGCCCGACAGCTCGTCTTCCGGATACCGCGGTGGCGGTATGTGGCGGAAATTCACCTCGGTCAGAAAGCAGATTTCGTCATAGTCATAGAACACCACCCGCCCATGCCGGGTGACGCCAAAGTTCTTCAACAGCATGTCACCGGGAAAAATGTTCGCTGCCGCCAGTTGCTTGATGGCCAGGCCGTAGTCTTCCAGCGCCGCCAGCACCTGGCCTTCGCCCGCGCGCTCCAGGTACAGGTTCAGCGGGGTCATGCGCCGCTCGGTCCAGCAGTGGCGCACCAGCACCGTGTCGCCCTCCAGGGCCACGGTCGAAGGCGCCACTTCGAGCAACTCGGCCAGGCAATCAGGCTCGAACTTGCTGCGTGGGAAACGAAAATCGGCGAACTCCTGGGTATCGGCCATGCGCCCTACCCGGTCCACGCTTTTCACCAGCCGGTACTTGTCGATCACCGTGGCGCGGTCAACGGTTTTCGACGGTGAAAAGCGGTCTTTGATGACCTTGAACACGGTGTTGAAACCCGGCAGGGTGAACACGCTCATGACCATGCCGCGCACCCCCGGCGCCATGACGAAGCGGTCATCGCTGTTGGCCAGGTGGTTGATCAAGGCCCGGTAGAACTCCGACTTGCCTTGCTTGTAGAAACCGATCGACGTGTACAGCTCGGCAATATGCTTGCCCGGCAGAATGCGCTTGAGAAAATGCACGAACTCGGCCGGCACCGGCACATCGGCCATGAAGTAGGAGCGGGTGAACGAAAAGATGATCGACACCTCGGCTTCGTCGGTGATCAACCCGTCCACCTCGATGCCATGGCCCTCGCGGTGCAGCAAGGGAATCACCAAGGGCCATTGCTCATCGCGGTTGTACAGGCGGCCGACCAGGTAGGCACCTTTGTTGCGGTACAGCACGGGCACGAACAGCTCCACCGCCAGCTCCGGGTCCTTGCAAACCCAGTCGGGCAGGCAGTCGCGCACCTGCGCTTCCAGCCGTGCCAGGTCACCCTCCAGGTCACCGTAGGCGACATCGAACGGGTAGTCGGCGAAGATCGCCTGCAACATTCCCTTCAGGCTACCGCCCAGCGCGTAGGTACGGGTTTGCGCGGCGCGCTCACGCCCGCGCAGCGACGGCCGGGTGGTGTGGATGAACATGCAGCCATCACTGATCTGGTCGTGGCTGAACAGGCTGCAGAACAGCGAGTTGTACCAGGTCTCGGCCAACTCATCGTCCAGCCGGGGGTCGATCTGCTGGATGTAGGCGTGTTTGGCCAGCGGCCACTGCGCCACGTCCAGCAACACCGGCGCGGGGAAGGCCTGGCGCAGCCAGCCGTTGACCTCGGCGACTTTTTCTTCATACAGGCTGATGCGCGCAGCCGCGGCCTGCTGGATTTCCTGCCAGCGCGCCTGTTCGAAGCGCTGGCGGGCGCCGAGGGTGATGCGCTGGAAGTGGTCACGGTAATCGTCGAAGCCCGCCAGGATGGTGCGGGCGATTTCGACAGCGGGCCAGGGTTGGGGCATGCCGGGCACCTCATGGGTGAATGAGTTACACAGCTTAGTCGGCCTGATGCAAAAGCGGGCCAGGTTCACTGCGCAAGAAAGCACAAGTATCGCCCCGCCCCCTCGCGTACACTCGCGCCCCTGCCCTGCCCTCCGGAGACCGTTGTGAGCCCGATTGCCCTAACCCGCCTGCTGACCCTTGCTGCCGTCTGGGGGGCGAGTTTCCTGTTCATGCGCATTATCGCCCCCGAGCTGGGCACGGTGCCGACCGCGTTCTTTCGCGTCTCGATCGCCTGCCTGGGCCTGGTCGCCATCGTGGCCGCCAGCCGCGTGCGCTGGGACTTTCAGGGCAAGCTCGGGGCCTGCCTGGTACTGGGCATGATCAACTCCGGCATCCCGGCAACCTTCTATTCAGTAGCTGCCCAGGTGCTGCCAGCCGGTTACTCGGCGATCTTCAACGCCACCACGCCACTGATGGGCGTGCTGATCGGCGTGCTGTGCTTCCGTGAACCGATGACGTTGGCCAAGCTCTGCGGCATTTTCCTTGGCCTGCTCGGTGTCGGCATCCTCAGCGGGGCCGGGCCGGTGGCCCTGGACATGGCCCTGCTGCAGGGCGCCCTGGCGTGCCTGGCAGCTACCACCTGCTACGGCTTTGCCGGGTTCCTCGCGCGGCGCTGGGTCAGCGGCCTGGACAGCCGCCTGTCGGCGCTGGGCAGCATGCTCGGCGCTACGCTGATGCTCAGCCCGCTGTTCGCCTGGAGCGCCCTCAGCCAGCCGCCCACCAGCTGGGGCGGCTGGCAGGTCTGGCTGTCGCTGCTCGGCCTGGGCCTGCTGTGCACGGCATTCGCCTATATCCTGTACTTCCGTCTGCTGGCAGAAATAGGCCCGGTAAAGGCCAGCACCGTGACCTTCCTGATCCCGGTGTTC
>NZ_BCBD01000052.1:0-32058 GCF_001320345.1 Pseudomonas sp. NBRC 111127
TTGCCGACGTGGTGGCCTTCAAGGGTCCGCACATCAACCACCTGACCCCGCGTACGCTGGACATCGATGCCATTCAGGTCGGCATGCCGGCCAAGGGCATTCCGCCCAAGGCCGTGGTGGAAGGCCCGCCCACCCGCCGCCACCCGATCCTGCTGCGCCAGACCAGCTTCAAGGCCCTGCAGGAAAAGGTCGCCTTCAGCGACCAGCAGGGCAGCGAAGGCAGCCACACCGCGCGCTTTGGCGAGATTGAACAGCGGGGTGCGGCGCTGACGCCCAAAGGCCGCCAGCTGTATGACAAACTGCTCGATGCCACCCGTGCTGCCTTGGGCGGTGCGCCTGCCGAGGCCAACGCCGAACGTTACATGACACTGCTGAAGGACAGCTTTGCCGAATTCCCGGACGACCTCGCGCAGATGCGTGAGCAGGGCCTGGCGTATTTCCGTTACTTCGCTACCGAGAAAGGCCTGGCTGCGCGGGATCAGGACGGTCGCCCGACTACCCTAGAAGACTTGATCGAGGCCGGCCATGTGCACTTCGAAGCGCTGGTGTACGAGGACTTCCTGCCGGTGAGCGCGGCGGGCATCTTCCAGTCCAACCTGGGTGACGATGCGCAGGCCGAGTACGGCAGCAATGCCAACCGCGATGCCTTTGAAGCGGCATTGGGGCTGCAGGTGCAGGATGAACTGGCGCTGTATGCGCAAAGCGAGCGGCGGTCGCTGCAGGCTTGTGCGCAGGCGTTGAACCTAGGTTCGATGTAAGCCGGTAGATCGCCGGGGGCGCTTTGCGCCCCATTCGCGGGCACGCCCGCTCCCACAGGCCCAAGGCTTGCGCTGTACCTGTGGGAGCGGGCGTGCCCGCGAATGGGCCGCAAAGCGGCCCCCTGCGATATCAGCGAAAACGATCAACTTCCTGCCGCAGCTGCGCCGCCAGCCCCTCCAGCTCCCGCGCGGTAAAGGCCAGCTCATTGGCCACCTCGCGCTGCTCGCCGTTGGCCTGGGCAATGCTCTGCAAATTGCGGCTGAGCACCGTCGCCGTGCTGCTCTGCTCCTGAGTCGCCGTACTGATCACCGTGAACTGCTCACCCGCCGCACGGCTCTGCTCGTCGATACGCGCCAGCGCTTGCGCCACCTTGTCATTGCGCTGCAGACCTTCCTGCATCAGCTGGTTACCCTGCTCCAGCGTCGTGATGGCGTGCCCGGTCTGCTGCTGGATGCTGGTGATCATCCCGGATATTTCATCCGTGGCCTGGCGGGTTCGTGCGGCCAGGCTGCGCACTTCGTCCGCCACCACCGCAAAGCCGCGGCCCTGCTCACCGGCGCGGGCAGCCTCGATGGCCGCATTCAACGCCAGCAGGTTGGTCTGTTCGGCGATGGCAGTGATCACGCTGATGATGCCGCCGATTTCCTGCGAGCGTGCCCCCAGGCTGTCCATCACCGTGGCCGTACCGCCGAGGGCATCGGCGATCTGCTTCAGCGAACGCGATGCTTCATCCATGGCGCTGCGGCCGATGCGGGTCTGCTGGGCATTGTCACGCGCCATGCGCTCGGTGCCTGCCATGTTGTCGGCGATGTTCATAGAGGTGGCGCTGAACTCCTCCACCGCACCGGCCATGCTGGTGATTTCACCGGACTGCTGCTCCATGCCCTCGCAGGCCCCGGCCGACAGGCCAGACAACGATTTGGCGCGCGAGCTGACTTGCTCGGACGCACTGCGAATGTGCTCGACCATGCCTGACAAGGCCTCGCCCATCTTGTTGAAGCTGCTGGCCAGTTGGCCGATTTCGTCGTGGCTGGTCACGCTCAGCCGCGCGCTCAGGTCACCTGCGCCCAGCGCTTCGGCCTGGCGCACCAGCGCGTCCAGCGGCCGCAGCTTGCGCCGCAACAGCCACAAGGTAGCCGCCACCGCCAGGACCATGGCCAGCAGGCTGCCGATGGCCAGGCGCAGGCCTACACTCCAGGTCACCTCACGGATTTCCGCCATCGGCATGCTCGCCACCACCGTCCACGGGCCTTCGGCAAATGCGGCCGTTGCGCTGTACAGCGGTTGCTCGGCATTGGCTGGTGGCACCAGCCACTGGCCGTTCTCGTCCTGCAGGGCCAGCGAACCGGTCTGGCCAATGCGGAAACGCTTGAGGTTGGCAAACTGGGTGTTCTGCGCATCGGTGTAGTCGAAGCCAACGAACAATACGGCAATTACCCGGCCGTTGCCGTCACTCACCGGCACATAGCGGGTCATGTAGTTACGCTCGAACAACACGGCGCGGCCAACGTACATCTGCCCGGCCAGCAACTTGCGGTAGGCCGGGTGCTGACGGTCGAGCTGAGTGCCGATGGCGCGGCTGCCGTCCTGCTTCTTCAGGTTGGTGCTGATGCGCACGAAGTCTTCGCCACTGCGCACGAACACCGTGGCGATGCCAGCGGTCATCTGCTGGAATTCGTCAACCTGCTGAAAATCGTTGTTCAGCAAATGATCACCCAGGTACAGCGCCGGTGTTGCCTGCCCGGCGACCTGCACCGTTTCACCGGCATGCAGCGACAGGCCCGAGGCGAAGCGGTGCTCGAACAACCCGCTGAGGCGCTGGGTATTGTCCTTGAGCGAACTGTGGAAGGTTTCGAGCTGGTCGGCCAGCAGGCGCGCTTCACTGCCCAGGTGCGCCTGGCGTGTGGCGAGGTTGGCATCGTCCAGCGAACGCAGGGCAAACAGGGTACTGCCGGAAATCACCAGCGCCAGCACGATGGCGAGGGCGACACCGAGCTGCGAGGCTATGCGGGCACGGGGTTGAGACATGTGAAGCTCCTGGCAAGAGGCCGGGATCGTCCTGATCACGCTGACCGCCCGCTTTCTATCGACGGGAAGTGCGCCCTCTTCCGGGACGCTGGTGCCAGTGAATCGGCGTCGCGGGCAAATACTTGAGTGTCGGGCCGGGATATTCGCAAACGTTTTCTGTCGCCTGCACGGGCCATCAAAGGGGCGGGAGAATTTCCACATCCGGGAGATCCATGGCCGCCACCTCCTGTTCCAGAAATGCACTCAACCGGCGCAACCGCTCGCCCCCGCGCCGGGTACGCGGCCACACCAGGTAGTAATCCATGCCACTGGGCACCGCCGTCGGCCAGGGCAGGCTCAGGCGCTTCTGCGCCACGTCCTCGGCCACCATCAGCAAGTCGCCGATGGAGATGCCGTAGCCACGCGCTGCGGCAATCATGCTTAGCTCCAGCGTGTCGAAAACCTGCCCACCCTTGAGCGATACCTTGCCAGCGAGGCCCATGCGCTGCAGCCAGTCACGCCAGTCGCGCTTGTCCACCGTGGGGTGCAGCAGCTCGATACCGGCCAGCCGGGACACGCTCCAGGGCTTTTCGCCAAGCAGGTCCGGTGCGCCGACCGGAATCAACAACTCCGGGAACAGCTTGCGCACCTCCCAGTCTGCCGGGAACACCCCATCGCTGAGCAACACCGCACAATCGAACGGTTCCTGGTTGAAGTCCACATGGTCTACATCCATCCAGGCGCTGGTCAGCTGTACCTCGTTACCGGGTTGCAGGTGGCGAAACCGGCTCAGGCAGGCCAGCAACCACCGCATGGTCAGGGTCGAAGGTGCTTTCATGCGCAGGATGTCATCTTCACCACACAGGGTTTCACAGGCACGGGCGAACGCGGCAAAGCCTTCGCGCACCCCCGGCAGCAATACCCGCCCTGCTTCGGTCAGTAGCAGGGTGCGGCCACTGCGCACGAACAGGCGGCATGCGAAATGCTCTTCCAGGGTACGGATATGCCGGCTGATGGCACTTTGCGTGATCGACAGCTCTTCGCCCGCGCGGGTGAACGAACTGAGCCGCGCGGCGGCCTCGAATGCGCGCAAGGCATACAGCGGAGGTAGCTTGCGCGACATGAGGCACCTGCAATCTAAGGACAGAGGCGAATTATCCGAAACTTGCAGGCATGAGTTCAACTCATGCCAACCATCGTTTTTATCCTTTTGTACAAAGTTGACCAAAGCCTCAGAATCGCGCTTCGTTGATCACCTCAGGAACAAGGACAGCCCATGCACGTCGCGCCCACTACAGAACTCAAGGCTTTGTTGCGCCTGTCCGGGCCGCTGATCGCCTCGCAGCTGGCGCACATGCTGATGGTGCTGACCGACACCCTGATGATGGCCCGCATCAGCCCGCAGGCCTTGGCCGGCGGTGGCCTGGGCGCGGCCAGCTATTCCTTCGTGTCGATTTTCTGCCTGGGGGTGATCGCCGCAGTGGGTACCCTGGTGGCGATTCGCAAGGGCGCCAACGACATCGAAGGGGCCACCCGTCTGGCCCAGAACGGCCTGTGGCTGGCCTGGGGCCTGGCGCTGTTCGCCGCGCTGGTGCTGTGGAACCTTGAGCCGGTACTGCTGCTGTTCGGGCAACAGCCCGAGAACGTGGCCTCGGCTGCCCAGTTTCTGACCCTGCTGCCGCTGGCGTTGCCCGGTTACCTGACCTTCATGGCCTTGCGCGGGTTCACCAGTGCCCTTGGCCGTTCGACCCCGGTGATGGTCATCAGCCTGGTCGGCACGGTGCTGAACTACCTGCTCAACGTGGCGCTGATCGAGGGCATGTTCGGCCTGCCCAGGCTCGGGCTGATGGGTATCGGCCTGGTCACTGCGGTGGTGTCGATGGGCATGGCCATTGCCCTGTCGTTGTACATCCGCTGGCACCCGGCCTATGCCGCCTACCCGCTGCGCAAGGGCCTGTCGCGCCCATCGCTGCACGCCCTGCGTGAGCTCTGGCGGCTGGGCCTGCCGATTGGCGGCACCTACATGGTGGAAGTGGGCCTGTTCGCCTTTGCCGCGTTGTGCATGGGAGTGCTGGGCAGCACCGAACTGGCGGCCCACCAGATCGCCCTGCAGATCGTGTCCACGGCATTCATGGTGCCGACAGGGCTCTCCTATGCGGTAACCATGCGCGTGGGCCTGTACTACGGCGCCGGCAACCTGCTGGCGGCGCGCAGCGCGGGGCGCGTGGGCATCGGCTTCGGGGCAACCGTGATGTTTGCCTTTGCCGCGCTGTTTTTGCTGTTGCCCGAGGCGCTGGTGAGCCTGTTCATAGACCGTAATGACCCGGGCTTCGCCGCCATCTACCAACTGGCGGTGCACTTGTTGATGGTGGCCGCCTGGTTCGAGTTGTTCGATGGCATGCAGACCATCGCCATGGGCTCCATACGCGGCCTGAAAGATGCCAAGACCACCTTCCTGATCGGGCTGTGCTGCTATTGGCTGGTAGGGGCGCCGAGCGCCTGGCTGTTCGCGTTCAACCTGGGCGGCGGGGCGGTCGGGATCTGGTGGGGGTTGGCGCTGGGGCTGGCGTGCGCAGCCGTGGCGCTGACCTTTGGTTTTGAGTGGCGGATGAAGCGGTTGTTAAGGAAAGCTGGGATTGGTGGAGAGGCTACCGCCTCGGCCTGACTTCAGGGCCTATTCGCGGGCACGCCCGCTCCCACAGGTACAGTGCGCGCCCCCTGTGGGAGCGGGCATGCCCGCGAAAGGGCCCTAAAGGACAACCCCCAACTGACGGTCAGGCGCCTGCAGCAAAAACTCCATCAACTCCCCCACCGGCAGTGGCTTGCTGACCAGAAAACCTTGCACCTGGTCACAACCAAACCCGCGCAGCAGCTCCAGTTGCTCCTCACTCTCCACCCCTTCAGCCACCACCTCAAGGTTGAGGTTGTGCGCCAGGTTGATCATGGCGTGCACCAGTTTGCGGTTTTCCTCGCGCATTTCCATTTCGGCCACGAAACTGCGGTCCACCTTGAGCAAGGTGATCGGCAGGCTGTTCAGGTGTACGAACGACGAAAAACCGGTGCCGAAGTCATCCAGCGAGAAGCGCACGCCCAGCCGGCCCAGCGCATCCATGGTCTGGCGTACCAGCTCGTTGCGGCGCATGACCGCCGTTTCGGTCAGTTCGAATTCCAGCCAGCGAGCATCCACCCCGTGCTCGAGGATCAGCCGGCTCAAGGTGGCCAGCAGCTGGCTATCCTGGAACTGGCGGAAGCTCAGGTTGACCGCCATGTGCAGCGGCTCCAGGCCGCGTTCGCACAACGCCTGCATGTCGCGCAGCGCACGGGAAATCACCCAGTAGCCCAATGGCACGATCAGGCCGCTTTGCTCCGCCAGCGGCACGAACTCGCAGGGCGGTAGCAGCCCCCGGTCCGAGTGCCGCCAGCGCACCAGCGCCTCGAGCCCCACGATGCGCCCATCGGCCAGGTTCAGCCGGGGTTGATAGTGCAGTTCCAGTTCATCCCGGCGCAGGGCGCGGCGCAGTTCGCTTTCCAGGTCGGCCAGGCTGCGGGCATTACGGTTGATGCGCTCGTTGAACACATGGAAGGTGCAGCCCTGGCTACCCTTGGCCTGGCGCATGGCGATGTGCGCGTGCCACATCAGCGGGTCGGCGCCGCCCTGGGCGCGGGCATGCGCCAGGCCCAGGCTGCAGCCCAACAGCAAGCTTTCGCCATCGATCCAATAGGGCTCGGCCAGGGCCTCGACGATGCGTTCGGCAATCCATTCGGCGCGGTTCGGGTCGCGGCGCGTGTCGATCAGCAGCGCGAATTCGTCGCTGCCCAGGCGCGCCAACTGGTCCCCTGCCTCCAGTTGGTGTTTCAACCGGGCCACAACCTGCAGGATCAGGCGGTCACCGCTCTGGTGGCCAAGGGCGTCGTTGACGTGGCGGAAGTTGTCCAGGTCGAGGTGGCCGAGGGCAACGCCCCGGCCTTCGTTTTCAGCCAGCCGTGCCGTGAGCAAGGCCTGGAAGCCCTGGCGGTTGGCGATACCGGTCAGTGGGTCTTGCTCGGCAAGGCGCTGCAAGGTGGCCACCAGCACACCGCGTTCGCGCACATGCCGCAGCGAGCGGCGCAGGCTATCGGTGCTGAGCTGTTGGCGCACCAGCCAGTCGCTGACGCCGCTGGGGGCAACCGCGGGCTCGTCGTCCAGCAGCAGGATGGTCGGCAGCTCACAGCGCCCCGGCGCTGGTTGCAGTGCCGCAGTCGCCAGGACCACGGCTTGCCGGTCATGGCTGAAAAGGCTGTCGACGGCCTCCCAGTCAGGCGCCGTCAACAGCACTGCAGTGCCGCCCAACCCCTGCACGCACTCGCGCAGCAGCACGGCCCATTCCGGCTCATCAGCCAACAGCAGCAAACGCAGAGGTTCGACAGGCGTGGACAAGCGGGCTCCTTAGGGCTTCACGGCACAACGAGAGAAGATGAATATGCTACTGCATTGATGAAAATGATTTTCAATTTTATACATACACCGGACTCTGCGGCGACCCGACGTATTTTGTCGTGCATCCTGCGCGAAATCAGGCCCGTTCGGCAAATACGATTTTTCCAGTGCCTGGCATTAGCCTGACTAATACAGGGCGCCAATAAAAGTCTGACTCAGACGTCAGACGGTCACGCCACAACGGGCCCATGCCTGTTAGAATGCGCGGCTATTTTCTGGCGACCCCCGGTTTCTAGCATGTCCCGACTCAATCCCCGGCAGCAGGAAGCCCGTGACTATGTCGGCGGCCCTCTTTTGGTGCTCGCCGGTGCAGGCTCGGGCAAGACCAGCGTGATCACGCGCAAGATTGCCCACCTGATCCAGAACTGCGGCATTCGTGCCCAGTACATCGTGGCGATGACCTTTACCAACAAGGCCGCGCGCGAGATGAAGGAGCGGGTTGGCACCTTGCTGCGCCCGGGGGAAGGTCGCGGCCTGACGGTGTGTACCTTCCACAACCTGGGCCTGAACATCATCCGCAAGGAACACGAGCGGCTGGGCTACAAGCCGGGCTTCTCGATCTTCGACGAGTCCGACATCAAGGCGTTGCTGTCGGACATCATGCAGAAGGAATACTCAGGCGACGACGGCATCGACGAGATCAAGAACATGATCGGTGCCTGGAAGAACGACCTGATCCTGCCGCCAGAAGCCCTGGAAAAGGCGCGCAACCCGCGCGAGCAGACCGCCGCCATCGTCTACACCCACTACCAACGCACGCTCAAGGCGTTCAACGCAGTGGACTTCGACGACCTGATCCTGCAGCCGGTGAAGCTGTTCCAGGAGCACCCCGAGGTGCTGGAGCGCTGGCAGAACCGCGTGCGCTACCTGCTGGTGGACGAGTACCAGGACACCAACGCCAGCCAGTACCTGCTGGTGAAGATGCTGATCGGCATGCGCAACCAGTTCACCGTGGTGGGCGACGACGACCAGTCCATCTATGCCTGGCGCGGTGCCCGCCCTGAGAACCTGATGCTGCTCAAGGAGGACTACCCCTCCCTGAAGATCGTGATGCTCGAGCAGAACTACCGTTCCACCAGCCGGATCCTGCGCTGTGCCAACGTGCTGATCGCCAACAACCCGCACGCGTTCGAAAAACAGCTGTGGAGCGAGATGGGTGTAGGCGACGAGATCCGCGTGATCCGCTGCAAGAACGAGGAAGCCGAGGCCGAACGGGTGGCCATGGAGATCCTCACCTTGCACCTGCGCACCAACCGCCCGTACAGCGACTTTGCCATCCTCTACCGCGGCAACTACCAGGCCAAGCTGATCGAGCTGAAACTGCAGCACCACCAGGTGCCGTATCGCCTGTCGGGCGGCAACAGCTTCTTCGGCCGCCAGGAGGTCAAGGACCTGATGGCCTACCTGCGCCTGCTGGTGAACCCGGACGACGACAACGCCTACCTGCGGGTGATCAACGTGCCGCGCCGCGAGATCGGCTCCACCACCCTGGAAAAGCTCGGCAACTATTCCACCGAGCGCGGCATTTCCATGTACGCCGCCAGCGACGAGCTGGGCCTGGGTGAACACCTGGACGCCCGCTATACCGAGCGTTTGCAGCGCTTCAAGCACTGGCTGGACGGGGTACGCCAGAAGGTCGCCCTGGAAGACCCGATTGCCGCGCTGCACGAGATGATCCGCGACATCGACTACGAAAACTGGATCCGCCAGCAGACCGCCAGCGACAAGGCCGCCGATTTCCGCATCAGCAACGTCTGGTTCCTGGTGGACGCACTGAAAAACACCCTCGAAAAGGATGAAGAGGGTGACATGACCATCGAGGACGCCATCGGCAAGCTGGTGCTGCGCGACATGCTCGAGCGCCAGCAGGAAGAAGAAGAGAACGCCGAAGGGGTGCAGATGATGACCCTGCATGCCTCCAAAGGCCTGGAGTTCCCTTACGTGTTCATCATGGGCATGGAAGAGGAAATCCTCCCGCACCGCTCCAGCATCGAGGCCGACACCATCGAAGAAGAGCGCCGCCTGGCCTATGTGGGCATCACCCGCGCCCGCCAGACCCTGGCCTTTACCTTCGCCGCCAAGCGCAAACAGTACGGTGAAATCATCGACTGTACGCCCAGCCGGTTCCTCGACGAATTGCCACCCGACGACCTGGCCTGGGAAGGTCTGGACGACGCCCCGGTCGAGGTGAAGGCGGCACGCGGCAACAACGCCCTGGCCGACATCCGGGCAATGCTCAAACGCTGATCAACCATTACTCTTTAATATTGCCGCCTCCAGCGGCCACCTTTGTTACATCGAGGAAATCACAGTGGAAGCACTGCATCAGAAGATTCGCGAAGAAGGCATCGTGCTTTCCGATCAGGTCCTCAAAGTGGACGCGTTTCTCAACCACCAGATCGACCCGGCGCTGATGCAGCTGATCGGTGACGAGTTCGCCCGCCTGTTCGCCGATGCTGGCGTGACCAAGATCGTCACCATCGAAGCCTCGGGTATTGCCCCGGCAGTGATGACCGGCCTGAAGCTGGGCGTACCGGTGATCTTCGCCCGCAAGCACCAGTCGCTGACCCTGACCGAAAACCTGCTGACCGCCTCGGTGTATTCCTTCACCAAGCAGACCGAGAACACCGTGGCCATCTCGCCGCGCCACCTCAACAGCAGCGACCGCGTGCTGGTGATCGACGACTTCCTGGCCAACGGCAAGGCGTCGCAGGCACTGATCTCGATCATCAAGCAGGCCGGCGCCACCGTGGCCGGCCTGGGTATCGTCATCGAGAAGTCGTTCCAGGGCGGCCGCGCCGAGCTGGACAGCCAGGGCTACCGCGTTGAATCGCTGGCCCGGGTGAAGTCGCTGGAAGGTGGTGTGGTCACTTTCATCGAGTAAGCCTGTACCGGCCTCATCGCCGGCAAGCCAGCTCCCACATGGACCTCACAGGCCCCAAGCCTTGTGCAGTACCTGTGGGAGCTGGCTTGCCGGCGATGGGCTGCAAAGCAGCCCCGGCAATTCATCAGGTAGCCGCCAACCCCGCCAGCAACAGCCGCTGATAAAGTTCTTCCTTCAACCCCTGCGGAGCATCCAGCCCCATCCGCTCCAGATGCTGCTCATACCCCTCCGGCCCCGGCGCATCCAGCGCGGCCTTGCCCAGCTCCAGCACCTCGCTCAACTTGAACTTGCTCTTCAACCAGTTCAGCGCCCGCAACAGGTCCTGCTCTTCGGCAGTGAAGTCCGTACCCAGCGGATACTCGGGGAACAACCGTGCATGCTGCGCCCTGACCGCCTCAAGGCGTTGCGGGGTGTTGTCGGCAAAGCGCGCGTCCAGCTCAAAGCCCTTGTGCAGCTTGCCGGCACTCTTGGCCTGTTCGATCAGCCCCTGCTGGAACCGTGAATCGCTTACCGCCAGCAACCGTGCAATCACTTCGCTGTCGGTCTGCCCACGCAGGTCGGCGATGCCGTATTCGGTCACCACGATATCGCGCAGGTGTCGGGGGATGGTGCAGTGGCCGTACGCCCAGAAAATGTTCGACGTCACCTCACCGCCCGACTCGCGCCAACTGCGCAACAGCAGGATCGAGCGCCCACCCTCCAGCGCATGGCCTTGTGCAACGAAGTTGTATTGCCCACCGACACCACTGAGCACTCGGCCATCTTCCAGCTGGTCGGCCACCCCGGCACCCAGCAGGGTCATGCCGAATGCGGTGTTGATGAAGCGCGCATCGCGGCGCTGGCGGCGCTTGAGTTCCTCTTGCCCATAGAGTTCGTTGATGAAGCTGATACGGGTCATGACGAACTGTGCACGCTGCTCCAGCGGCATCTCGCGCAAGCGCTGATAGAACGCCTGCGGGCCAAGGAAGAAGCCACCGTGCAACAACGCGCCCTGCTCATCCGCCGGGCGTCGCAACAGGCCTGCCTCGGCCAGCACCAGCAGGCCGTTGACGAACATCTCGCTGCAGCCGTAGAGGCCTTGAGCGAAGGTATCCAGCCCCCCTTCCCGTTCGATCAGCGCCTGCCAGGGGCCGACATCGAGTGCATCGAGCACCGCGCGGTAGCCAGCGTTGTCGCCCTGGCGCGCCAGCAATGCCGCGGCGACCGCATCGCCCATGGCACCAATACCGATCTGCAGCGTGCCGCCGTCGCGCACCAGGCTGCTGGCATGCAGGCCAATGCAGTGGTCCTGAATGCCGACCGGCATGTTCGGTGTGGAAAACAGCCGGCGTTGTTCGGCCTCGTCGAGCAACAGGTCGAACGCGTCGATCGGCAGCTCGGCATCGCCAGGCATGTAAGGCAGCTCGGCGTGCACCTGCCCCAGCATGAGGATGGTTTCACCGGCAGCGCGGCGTTTGGCGACCATGGGCAGCAGGTCGAGGGTGATGTCGGGGTTGCAAGCCAGGCTCAGGTGCACGGGCTTTTCGGGCGTGGCAGCCACCAGTTGGGCGATCAGGTTCAGGCCCTTGGCGTTGATATCACGCGCGGCGTGGCTGTAATTGCTGCTGACGTAGTCCTGCTGCGCCGATTCGCTGTGCAGCAAGCTGCCCGGCTGCATGAAGAACTGCTCGACGCGGATGTTGGCGGGCAATGTGTCGTTGCGCAGGTCGTTGAGGTAGGTGAGCTCTTCATAGTCGGCGAACACGCGCTCGACAAAAGGCTCCAGAAAGCGCCGCTGCAGCCCGTCGCCCAGTGCCGGCCGGCCCAGTGACAGGGCGGTGTAGATGGTCAGCCGCCGTTCGGGCAGTTCGCGCACGCGGGCGTAGAGGGCGTTGACGAAGGCATTGGGCTTGCCCAGGCCCAGCGGCAGGCCCATGTGGATATGGGCTGGCAGGCGTGCCAGGACCTGCTCGACAGCCTGGTCGATGGAGCAGAGGTGCATGGGGCCTCCTGAGACATCCGTGGGTTCAGGGGTTGGACATGAGCTCAAGCGAGTTGGTTGCCGGTGCGGGCCCTTTCGCGGCCAAAGCCGCAAAGAGGCCGGCACAGCCGCCACAAAAACAAAGCCCGCCATCAATGGCGGGCCTGGTGAAATTCAGCTGCAGCTCACAGCCCGGACATCTTCTTGATCGCCCCTTTCAGGTCGTCGTCCGAGCAGTCCGCGCAGGTACCCTTCGGTGGCATGGCGTTGATGCCGGTAATGGCCTTGGCCAGGATGCCATCCAGGCCGCCCTGGTGGTCGGCTCGCTCCTTCCAGGCCGCGGTATCACCCACCTTGGGCGCGCCGAGCAGGCCGCTGCCATGGCAGGCATTGCAGTGCTTGGCAATGATCTCGTCCGGGGTCTTGGCACCACCGCCACCCGCGGTCGCCGCCACTTCCATGCCTTTGCACTCCTGGCCCTGCACACAGACCTGGCCAACGGGTTCCAGGCGCTTGGCAATGTCGTCATTGGTCGCAGCGGTTGCGCTCATTGCCCAGAGGGCGAATACGGCTGCTGGTACGGCCAGCATCTTCTTGATTTGGTTCACGCGAACACCCTCATGGTGGCTAATCACGCCCGCGGCCACGAAACAGCGAGCGCTGAAAAGTATAGCGGCAACCTGAAGGCGGTGAAACGACCCTACACGGGAAAGGGGTATTGCCGAATCAATGCACTGCGCTGGATCAAAAGTTTGAGGGCGTAGCGGCACTGATCAGCCGTGCAGGCTGGTCGAACGGGTTGCGAAAGCGGTGCGGGCGGGTGCTTTCGAAGTAGTAGCTGTCGCCTTCCTCGAGGATGAAGATCTCGTTGCCGACCACCAGCTCAAGGCGGCCTTCGAGCAGAATGCCGGTTTCCTCACCGTCATGGGTCAGCATTTCGGCACCGGTGTCGGCGCCCGGCGGGTAGACCTCGGTCAGGAAGGCAATGGCGCGGTTGGGGTGCGACTTGCCGACCAGCTTCATGGTTACCGCACCGTCCGAGATATCGATCAGCTCGTGGGCTTTGTAGACAATTTGCGCAGGGCTCTGCGCCTCCAGTTCGACCGAAAAGAATTCGACCATGGACATGGGAATGCCACTCAGCACCTTGCGCAACGAGCTGATGGAGGGGCTTACGCTGTTCTTCTCGATCATCGAGATGGTGCTGTTGGTCACCCCGGCGCGCTTGGCGAGTTCGCGCTGGGACAGGCCCTTGAGCTTGCGGATGGCTTGCAGTCGTTCGCCGACGTCCAAAGCTGGAGCCTCCTGAAACGGTAGAAAGGGGGGTGGATGTGAACGATATCATGGCAATGCCGTTCAGTATTTACAACACACCGCCCTCAACCTGTCCGCATCAGCGTGTCATTCGCCGACGTAGTCCAGGGGGACCCGTTTCAGGTTGCAGAAGAGCTGGTAAGGAATGGTGCCAGCCTGTGCCGCCACTTCACTGGCCAGTACCTGCTTGCCCCACAGTTCGACCGGGCTACCCACCGTGGCGTCGGGCACATCGGTGAGGTCGATGCTGAGCATGTCCATCGACACCCGGCCGATCAACGGGGCGCGCTTGCCAGCCACCAGCACCGGCGTGCCATTGGGCGCCTGGCGCGGGTAGCCATCGGCGTACCCCATGGCCACCACGCCAACACGGGTCGGCCGCGGGCTGACGAACTTGGCACCGTAGCCCACCGGTTGGCCGGCGGGCAGCTCACGCACGCTGATCACCCGCGATTGCAGGGTCATCACCGGCTGCAGGCGCGCGGCTTCGGCCTGCGCCACCTCGAAGGGCGTGGCGCCATACAGCATAAGGCCTGGGCGCACCCAGTCGCTGGGCGCTTGCGGCCAGCCCAGCACACCGGGGGAGTTTCGCAGGCTGCACTCGGCCGCAAGGCCCTGGCGTGCGGCTTCGAACACGGCGATCTGCTGCGCGGTGGCGTCAGCATCCAGTTCGTCGGCACGGGCGAAGTGGGTCATCAGTACAATCCGCGCGACCTTGCCGCTGGCCAGCAGGCGCTGGTAGGCCTCGTGGTAATCCTTGGGGTGCAAGCCCACCCGGTGCATGCCGCTGTCCAGCTTCAGCCAGACACTTAGCGGCTTGCGCAGTTGCGCTTTCTCGATCGCCTCGAGCTGCCACAGCGAGTGCACCACGCACCACAGATCGTGCTCGGCGATCAGTGCCAGCTCGCTGGCTTCGAAAAAACCTTCCAGCAGCAGCACCGGGGCCTTGATACCGGCACCGCGCAGTTCCAGCGCCTCTTCGATACAGGCCACGGCAAAGCCATCGGCTTCGGCCTCCAGGGCCAGGGCACAGCGCACGGCACCGTGGCCGTAGGCATCGGCCTTGATCACGGCGAGGGCTTTGGCACCGGTCAGTTCACGGGCCAGACGGTAGTTGTGGCGCAGGGCCTGGAGGTCGATCAGGGCGCGGGCGGGACGCATGGCGGCTGCCTTATGGTGGTTCAATTAGAAATCGGTGTTGGATTCATCGCCGGCAAGCCAGCTCCCACAGGGCTCTCACAGGGCCTGAGAACTGTGGAGATCCTGTGGGAGGCATCGGCCTGGAGGTCGATCAGAGCGCGGGCGGGTCGCATGGCGGGTGCCTTATGGTGGTTCGGGTTGAAATCGGTGTTGGATTCATCGCCGGCAAGCCAGCTCCCACAGGACTCTCACAGGGCCTGAGAACTGCGGAGATCCTGTGGGAGCTGGCTTGCCGGCGATGAGGCCGGTACAGGCGACCTTACTGCTGGTGAGCCGGCGCAGCATGCCCGTGCTTGGCCACTTCCCGGCTGTTGCCATACCGGGAAATGTCCAGGCCCTCGGCGCTGATCTGCGGCTTCTTGCGCGCGATCAGGTCTGCCAGCAGGCGCCCGGAGCCGCACGCCATGGTCCAGCCCAGGGTGCCGTGACCGGTATTGAGGAACAGGTTGCGGAACGCCGTGGCACCGACAATCGGTGTACCGTCCGGGGTGGCCGGACGCAGACCGGTCCAGAAACTGGCCTGGCTCAGATCACCGCCGCGAGGATAAAGGTCGTTGACGATCATCTCCAGTGTTTCACGCCGACGCGGGTTGAGCGACAGGTCAAAACCGGCGATCTCAGCCATGCCGCCAACGCGGATACGGTTGTCGAAACGGGTGATCGCAACCTTGTAGGTCTCGTCGAGAATGGTCGAGGTCGGCGCCATGTCGCCATTGGTGATCGGCACGGTCAGCGAGTAGCCCTTCAGCGGATAGACCGGGGCTTTGATCCCCAGCGGCTTGAGCATGTGTGGCGAATAGCTGCCCAGCGCCAGCACATAGCGGTCGGCGGTTTCCAGCTTGCCGTCGATCCACACGCCATTGATGCGGTCGCCGGCGAAGTCCAGGCGCTGGATGTCCTGGCCGAAGCGGAACTCCACGCCCAGCTTCAGCGCCATGTCGGCCAGCTTGGTGGTGAACAGCTGGCAGTCGCCGGTCTGGTCGTTGGGCAGGCGCAGGGCGCCAGCGAGAATGTCTTTCACCCCGGCCAGGGCCGGCTCGACGCGGGCAATGCCATCGCGGTCCAGCAATTCGTACGGTACGCCAGACTGCTCGAGCACGGCGATATCCTTGGACGCAGCATCGACCTGGGCCTGGGTACGGAACAGCTGGGTGGTGCCCAGGCTGCGGTTTTCGTAATTGATGCCGGTTTCGGCGCGCAGCTCGTCGAGGCAGTCACGGCTGTACTCGGACAGGCGCACCATGCGCTCCTTGTTCACCGCATAACGGCTGGCGGTGCAGTTGCGCAGCATCTGGGCCATCCACAGGTACTGGTCAACGTCACCGGTGAGCTTGATTGCCAAAGGTGCATGGCGCTCCATAAGCCATTTGATGGCCTTCAGGGGCACACCCGGGGCGGCCCAGGGCGAGGCATAGCCGGGCGAGATCTGGCCGGCGTTGGCGAAGCTGGTTTCCATGGCCACCGCCGGCTGGCGGTCGACCACCGTCACTTCGAAACCTTGCCGGGCCAGGTAGTAGGCACTGGCGGTTCCAATCACACCGCTACCAAGTACCAGAACTCGCATCGTTGTATCCCTCACACGCGGCACGCCGCAGACTTTTATGGAAATGGCATGGATGGGCGCAGTATAGAAATTCGAGGGCAGTGCAATTCACTATATAAAAGCCTATTATTGGCGAGAATTCTCGGCATAATCGCCTTTCACGGAGGGGCATCCCCTATGAGAACCCAGCACCAGAGCAAGCGTGAACTGGACAAGATCGACCGCAACATTCTGCGTATCCTGCAGAATGACGGGCGTATTTCCTTCACCGAACTGGGCGAGAAAGTCGGGCTGTCCACCACCCCTTGCACCGAGCGGGTTCGCCGCCTCGAGCGCGAGGGCATCATCATGGGCTACAACGCCCGCCTGAACCCGCAGCACCTCAAGGGTAGCCTGCTGGTGTTCGTGGAAATCAGCCTGGACTACAAGTCGGGTGACACCTTCGAAGAGTTCCGCCGCGCGGTGCTGAAGCTGCCGCACGTGCTGGAGTGCCACCTGGTTTCCGGTGACTTCGACTACCTGGTGAAAGCGCGCATTTCCGAGATGGCCTCATACCGCAAGCTGCTCGGCGACATCCTGCTGAAGCTGCCGCACGTGCGCGAGTCGAAGAGCTACATCGTGATGGAAGAGGTGAAGGAGAGCCTCTGCCTGCCGATTCCGGACTGACGCTAGACCAACACCTGGCGGGTGCTGGCGATGAACTGGTGAACGAGCTGCTCGGCGCCAGGGTCGATCATCGGCTCAGGGCCCCGGCCACGGGGGCAGGCCATGCGCGGGGTGGTGCCGAACAAGCGGCAGATCATCGGCCGTTCTTCATACACCGTGCAGCCGTTGGGGCCCAGGTGCACACAGTCCAGGCGCGCCAGGGCGGCATCCTGCTCGGCCTGGGACTTGCGCGGCAGGCGGGCCATTTCTTCGGCCGAAGTGGTGACCGGGCCGCAGCAGTCGTGGCAGCCGGGTTCGCACTCGAAGGCAGGGATGAGTTCGCGCAGGAAGTGGATCTTGTGGCGGTTGCAGGACATGGCTAAGTACAAAATTGAAAAACAGGGGTTGGATTATAGGGCAATCGCCGGCAGGCCAGCTTCCACAGGCACACCACCGGTCTCCGCCCTTGCACAGACCCTGTGGGCGCTGGCTCTGGGGTGGGGCCGGTTGCCCACCCCAGAGCCCCGGCTTATCCTCCTCCCTCGCCCACCAGCCCCAGGACCGACGCCATGATCCACAGCGCGCAGCACGCCGCCTCCTACTACGCCGCCAGCAGCGCGCCACACCCTGACCACGCTTTCCTGCAAGGCGAGCACAGTGCCGACGTGTGCATCGTCGGGGGTGGCTATTCAGGCCTGAACACGGCCATCGAGTTGGCCGAGCGCGGCTTCTCGGTCATCCTGCTGGAAGCGCGCAAACTTGGCTGGGGCGCCAGTGGGCGCAACGGCGGCCAGCTGATTCGCGGGGTCGGCCATGGTCTGGAGCAGTTTCTGCCGGTGATTGGCGAGGACGGCGTGCGCAGCATGAAGCTGATGGGCCTGGAGGCCGTGCAGATCGTGCGCAAGCGAGTGGAGCGGCATGCCATTGCCTGCGACCTGACCTGGGGCTACTGCGATCTGGCCAACAAACCCGCCGAGCTGCTGGGCTTTGCCGAAGACGCCGAAGAGCTGCGTAGCCTCGGCTACCCACACGAGCTGCGCCTGGTCGGCAAGGACGATATCCACAGCGTGGTCGGCGCCGACTGCTATGTGGGTGGGCTGATCGACATGGGCTCCGGGCACCTGCACCCGCTCAACCTGGCCCTGGGCGAAGCGGCCGTGGCCGCGCGCCTGGGGGTAAAGCTGTTCGAGCAGTCCGAAGTTACCCGCATCGACTACGGCACATCAGTGCAAGTGCATACCGCCCAAGGCCGGGTGCGCGCCAAGACCCTGGTGCTGTGCTGCAACGCCTACCACAACAACCTCAACCGGGAATTGGGCGGCAAGGTGCTGCCAGCGGGCAGCTACATCATCGCCACCGAGCCACTGGGCGAGGAACGCGCCCGCAGGCTGCTGCCGCAGAACATGGCAGTGTGCGACCAACGGGTAGCCCTGGATTACTATCGCCTGTCAGCCGACAACCGGCTGCTGTTCGGCGGTGCCTGCCACTACTCGGGGCGAGACCCGAAGGACATCGCCGCCTACATGCGGCCGAAGATGCTCAAGGTGTTCCCCGAATTGGCCAACGTACGCGTCGATTACCAGTGGGGCGGCATGATCGGCATCGGCGCCAACCGCCTGCCGCAGGTCGGCCGGCTGGGCAGCCAGCCGAACGTGTATTACGCCCAGGCCTACTCGGGCCATGGGCTCAACGCCACCCACCTGGCCGCGCGCCTGCTGGGCGAAGCCATCAGCGGCCAGGAAAGCGGGCGCTTCGACCTGTTCGCCAAGGTGCCACATATCACCTTCCCTGGCGGCCAGCACCTGCGCTCGCCGCTATTGGCCTTGGGGATGCTGTGGCACCGGCTCAAAGAGCTGCTCTGAAGCCATACAGCACATCAGTCCTTCCAGAAGGGTTTGCGGCCTTCGAGCCGCGCCTGCTCCCAGCTCAGCCCAACATCGCGCAGCTCGGCATCGGTCAACTGCAACAGCGCCCTGCGGGTACGCCAGCGGTGCAGCATCAGGCCCCAGCGCCCCAACCCCTGCGGCGCGTTGAACACCTTGGCCTGCTGCTCGGTTTCCAGTTCCTTGGCCAACAGCTGCAAGCGCACATCGCTCATGCCCCCCATCACCGCACCCTCCCCGTTCAGTCGATACCGTAGGGAAAGCATGCGCGAGGGCGATACCGGCAATACAGATCCAAAACAGCCTTATTATTCCCATACAGCATTGGCTGGCGGCCGACTGAATGCTGTATTTTCCAGGCAACTGTACCGGTCGCTGCCTGCAGGTAGCCCAGGAGTATGCCTTGACCCTTTACCTCAACCTCGCCGAACTGCTCGGTGCCCGCATCGAGCAGGGCCTGTATCGCCCAGGCCAGCGCCTGCCGTCGGTACGCGCCCTGAGCGTGGAGCACGGGGTCAGCCTGAGCACCGTGCAGCAGGCCTACCGCATGCTCGAAGACAGCGGCATGGTCTCGCCCAGGCCCAAGTCCGGCTATTTCGTCAGCGACCACCGCCAGCTGCCAGCGCTGCCTGCAGTCAGCCGCCCGGCCCAGCGCCCTGTGGACATCTCGCAATGGGAACAGGTACTCGAGCTGGTGCGCAGCACCCCGCACAAGGACGTGGTGCAGCTCGGCCGCGGCATGCCCGATATCGACAGCCCCACCCTCAAGCCTTTGCTACGCAGCCTCGCCCAGTTGAGCCGGCGCCAGGACATGCCGGGGCTGTATTACGACAATATCCATGGCAACCTGGCGCTGCGCGAGCAGGTAGCGCGGCTGATGCTCGATTCCGGCTGCCGCCTGGGCCCGGCCGACCTGGTGATCACCACCGGCTGCCATGAAGCGCTGTCATGCAGCATTCGCGCGGTTTGCGAGCCAGGCGACATCGTTGCGGTCGACTCGCCCAGCTTCCACGGCGCCATGCAAACCCTCAAGGGCCTGGGCATGAAAGCGCTGGAGATCCCCACCGACCCGGTCACCGGCATCAGCCTGGAAGCGCTGGAGCTGGCCCTGGAGCAGTGGCCGATCAAGCTCATTCAGATCACCCCCAGCTGTAACAACCCACTCGGCTACATCATGCCCGAGGCGCGCAAGAAGGCCTTGCTCAGCCTGGCCCAGCGCTATGACGTGGCGATCCTGGAAGACGATGTGTACGGCGACCTGGCCTACACCTACCCGCGCCCGCGCACCCTCAAGTCATTCGACGACGATGGCCGCGTGTTGCTCTGCAGTTCGTTCTCCAAAACCCTGGCCCCCGGCCTGCGGGTGGGCTGGGTGGCACCTGGGCGCTATCTGGAACGGGTGCTGCACATGAAATACATCAGTACCGGCAGCAGCGCCAGCCAGCCGCAACTGGCAATTGCCGATTTCATCGCCGGCGGGCACTACCAGCCCCACATGCGGCGCATGCGCAGCCAGTACCAGCGTGGCCGTGACCTGATGAGCGATTGGGTAACGCGCTACTTCCCGGCGGGTACCCGGGTCAGCCGGCCGCAGGGCGGCTTCATGCTGTGGGTGGAATTCCCCGAACATTTCGACACGCTGCGGCTGAACCGCGCTTTACTGGAGCAAGGTGTTCAGGTGGCGGTGGGCAGTATCTTCTCGGCCTCGGGCAAGTTCCGCCACTGCCTGCGCATGAACTTCGCCGCGCGGCCGACGCCACAGATCGAGGCTGCCGTACGCAAGGTAGGTGAAACCGCCCTTCGTCTACTGGATGAAGAAAGCGCCGACGCGTAACTTTGCGCCGCCCGCCACTGTCCAACCTCCACAGCCCTTGCCGCACAGGACGATCCACCCTTGAGACCTCAGCGCGCCTTGTCTTTGTTGCTGATGCTGTTGCTCGGCCTTGCCGGCTGTGCCAGCGTCAGTACCCCACGCGAAACCAGCCAGGCCCTGCCCGCCAACGACTCCGCGTTCGGCCGCTCGGTGCTGCGCCAGGCGGCACCGTATGGCGGGCAGTCCGGCTTTCGCCTGCTGCCCAACAGCAACGAGGCATTTCGCGCCCGCGCCGAATTGATCCGCAACGCCCAAGCCAGTATCGACCTGCAGTACTACATCGTGCACGACGGCCTCAGCACCCGCGCCCTGGTGCACGAACTGCTGCGTGCCGCCGACCGCGGCGTGCGCGTACGCATTCTGCTCGACGACACCACCAGCGACGGCCTGGACACCATCATGGGCACCCTCGCTGCTCACCCGAATATTCAGATCCGCGTGTTCAACCCACTGCACCTGGGCCGCAGCACCGGGGTGACGCGCGCCTTCGGCCGGCTGTTCAACCTGTCGCGCCAGCACCGCCGCATGCACAACAAGCTGTTCCTGGTGGACAACAGCATGGCTATCGTCGGCGGCCGTAACCTCGGCGACGAGTATTTCGATGCCGAGCCCAACCTCAACTTCACCGACATCGACCTGCTGAGCGTCGGCCCTATCGCCGAGCAACTGGGGCACAGTTTCGACCAGTACTGGAACAGCGCGCTCAGCCGACCTATCAGCGATTTTCTGTGGCATGCGCCGGATGCCGACGACCTGCGTGCGAGTCGTCATCGCCTGGAAGTCTCGCTGGCTGAAGCCAGGACCCAGCGCAAGGCCTTGTACGATCGGTTGATGGCCTACCAGTCGCAGCCGCGCCTGGATGTGTGGCGCAACGAGCTGATCTGGGCCCATGCCCAGGCGCTGTGGGATGCCCCAAGCAAGGTACTGGCCGATGACGAGCCGGACCCGCAGTTGCTGCTGAGCCACCAGTTGGCGCCTGACCTGGCCAACGTGCACAGCGAACTGATGCTGACATCGGCTTATTTCGTGCCGGGCGAGCCAGGGCTGCTGTACCTGACCGGCCGCGCCGACGCAGGTGTCTCGGTAAAGCTGCTGACCAACTCATTGGAAGCCACCGATGTGCCGGCCGTGCACGGTGGCTACGCCCCCTATCGCCGAGCCTTGCTCGAACATGGGGTACAGCTTTATGAGCTGCGCCGCCAGCCGGGCGACCCCAGCGCAGGGCGCTTGAGTTTCCGCGGAAGCTCGGACTCCAGCCTGCACACCAAGGCGATCGTGTTCGACCGGCGCAAGACCTTCATCGGTTCATTCAACTTCGACCCGCGTTCGGTCCTGTGGAATACCGAAGTGGGGGTGCTGGTGGACAGCCCGGAACTGGCCGAATACACCCGCGAGCTGAGCCAGCAGGGTATGGCGCCGGCGCTGAGCTATCAGGTGAAACTGCAGGGGGACAAGCTGGTGTGGGCGACCGAGGACAATGGACAGCAGCATGTGCTGACCTCCGAGCCGGGCGGGATGTGGCGCAGGTTCAATGCCTGGGTCAGCAAGGCGGTTGGCCTGGAGAAAATGTTGTAGCGGCGATTTTGGGGCTGCTTTGCAGCCCATCGCGACGCAAGGCCGCTCCTACAGGGGTACGCGGTTCTTGAGGTAAGGCCTTGTGTCGCGATGGGCCGCAAAGCGGCCCCGAAAACGCTCAGGCAGACACAGCCTCAAAAGCCCCGCGCCTCTGGGTCAACACCACCAGCCCCGCAGCCCCTGCAGCCATCAGCAACAGCAACGCATGCCCGCTGACCCACTGGCTGCCTGCCCCGGCCAACAATGGCCCCAGCAGGCAGCCAATGCCCCACAACTGCGCCACGTGAGCATTGGCCCGCACCAGTTCATCGTCGCGGTAGCGCTCACCGATCAGCACCAGCGACAAGGTGAAAAGGCCGCCGGCACTGGCCCCGAACAGTACCCACAGCGGCCATATCACCGGCGTGTGCAGCAACAGCGGGATCGCCAGGCTGGAGACCAGCAGCGTTACCGCACAGCCGGTGAACAACGCACGGCGCGACATATGATCGGCCAGCGCGCCGATGGGCAACTGCAGCACAGCATCGCCGACCACTACGGTACTGACCATGAACAAGGCGATTTCAGTGGTGAAACCTTGCTGCAGGCAGTACACCGGCAGCAACGTCAGGATCATTGCCTCGAACGAGGCAAACAGGGCGATGGCCCAGGCAATCACGGGCAAGCGACGGCAGAACCTGAACAAGTCGCCGAAGCCGACACTGCAGGCTTCGGTGCTCGGTGCACCGCCGCGCCCCAACAGCACCAGCGGCGCGAGCAGCAGCAGGCCGGTGGCGGCCCAGAAACCAAAATCGTCAGCCGAACCGAGTACGCCCAGCACCAGCGGCCCGGCCAGCTGGCTCAAGGCGTAGCTGCTACCGTACAGCGCCACCAGGCGGCCGCGCCATTGCTCGACCACCAGCTGGTTGATCCAGCTCTCACCCAGGATGAACACCACGGTCAAGGACATGCCGATCATCAGCCGCAACAGCAACCACAGCGGGTAGCTGGGCAATAGCGCGACCAGGCCGATGGACAACGCACCACCCCACAGGCAGATGCGCATGGCCGCAGGTAAGCCGACCCAGCCGGCCAGGCGGCTGGCCAGGCTGGCACCCGCCAGTACCCCCAGCGCAGGCATCGCGGCCATCACGCCGATGGCGAAACTGCCATAGCCCCAGGCTTCCAGACGCAGAGATACCAGGGGCATGCTCACGCCCAGCGCCAGGCCGACACTGAGCACTGATGCCAGTACGGCGAAGTAGGTCCCCCAACGCATTGCTGCCTCCCGGGCCAAGAATTTTCCATGGCCCATTCGCGGGTAAACCCGCCCCCACAGGAACACCACCACCCTTGAAAGCGGTGCAGTACCTGTAGGAGCGGGTTTACCCGCGAATGGGCCGCAAAGCGGCCCCTCCTGGAATTACAGCTTGATCCAGGTCGCCTTCAGCTCGGTGTATTTCTCCAGCGCATGCAGCGACTTGTCACGGCCGTTGCCCGATTGCTTGAAGCCACCGAACGGTGCGGTCATGTCGCCGCCGTCGTACTGGTTGACCCACACGCTGCCGGCGCGCACGGCCCGCGCAGTCTTGTGCGCCTTGGAAATGTCCGCCGTCCAGATACCAGCCGCCAGGCCGTACGGGGTGTCGTTGGCGATGGCGATGGCTTCTTCGGCGGTGTCGAAGGCAATCACCGACAGCACCGGCCCGAAGATTTCTTCCTGGGCGATGCGCATGGCATTGGTCACGCCATCGAAGATGGTCGGCTCCACATAGGTGCCACCGGTTTCCTCCAGGGTGCGCTTGCCGCCGGTCAGCAGCTTGGCGCCATCCTTGTGGCCGGCCTCGATGTACGACAGCACGGTATTCATTTGCTGGGTATCGACCAACGCACCCACGGTGGTCTCTGGGTCGAGTGGGTTACCGGGCTTCCAGCCTTTCAGGGCCTCGACCACCATGGGCAGGAACTTGTCCTTGATCGAGCGCTCGACCAGCAGGCGCGAACCGGCGGTGCACACTTCCCCCTGGTTGAAGGCGATGGCACTGGCGGCAGCCGCAGCGGCCGCTTGCAGGTCCGGTGCATCGGCGAAGACGATGTTCGGGCTTTTGCCGCCAGCCTCCAGCCAGATTCGTTTCATGTTCGATTCGCCCGCATAGACCATCAGTTGCTTGGCGATCTTGGTCGAGCCGGTGAACACCAGCGTGTCGACATCCATGTGCAGGGCCAACGCCTTGCCCACGGTGTGGCCGTAGCCTGGCAGCACGTTCAGTACACCCGCCGGGATGCCGGCCTCGATCGCCAGTTGCGCGATGCGAATGGCGGTCAGCGGCGATTTTTCCGAAGGCTTGAGCACCACCGAGTTACCGGTGGCCAGTGCCGGGCCGAGTTTCCAGCAGGCCATCAGCAGCGGGAAGTTCCACGGTACGATGGCACCGACCACGCCGACTGGCTCACGGGTAACCAGGCCAAGCTGGTCGTGTGGGGTGGGCGCGACCTCGTCGTAAACCTTGTCGATGGCTTCGGCGGTCCAGTGAATGGCCTGGGCTGCACCGGGGATGTCGATGCTGGAGGAGTCACCGATCGGCTTGCCCATGTCCAGGGTTTCCAGCAGCGCCAGCTCTTCGACGTTCTTGCGCAGCAGGTCGGCGAAACGGATCAGCGTGGCTTTGCGCTTGGCCGGGGCCAACTGCGACCAGACGCCAGCGTTGAAGGTGGCACGCGCGTTTTCCACGGCACGGTTGGCATCGGCCAGGTCGCAGCTGGCAACCTTGGCCAGGAAGCGTCCGTCGACCGGGCTCAGGCACTCGAAGGTTTCACCGGATACGGCATCGGTGTATTCGCCGTTGATGAAGGCACGGCCTTCGATCTTCAGTTGCTGGGCGCGTTGTTCCCAGTCCGCACGGGTCAGGGTGGTCATACGAAACTCCTCCTCTTGTTTAGGTGCAACGCCGCACTGAGGACTCACAGGCGTTGTCAGAATTCTGGCCGGGCGACGAGCGCACACTGGCAAGCGATACCCTAAACCAGCCACTGTAAACTATCAATATATTTGACACGGAAGGCCCAAAAGCCTACTGATGTTAATTTTATTTAACAAGAACCGGAGCCGCACCATGAACATCGCCAGCATCATCGACTTCGCCCAAGTGCTCACTGAAGCCGAACGGTACCGCCCTGCGGCTGAAAAAATCCTCAAGGGTGAGCCAGACCAGGCGGTCTACAACCATTACTCCAGCCCATGCGGGCAGTTTGCCGCAGGCGTTTGGGAGGGTGAGGTCGGCCAGTGGAAAGTGAACTACACCGAGCATGAATACTGCGAGATCGTTCAGGGCGTTTCGGTACTGCGCGACGACAACGGCGGTGCCAAGACCCTGCGCGCCGGCGACCGGTTCGTAATCCCGGCCGGGTTCACAGGCACCTGGGAAGTGCTTGAGCCGTGCCGCAAGATCTACGTCATGTTCGAGCAGAAGTAATTATGTAGCGCAGCTGGCCAGGCGGCATGCGTGAGGATGGCCCTGCCCACAACGGGCCATTCACCTCAACAGGAAGATCACCATGACCAACGATGACGTCAAACAAGCCCTCGCCCACCTGGTCGGCGCCCCTTACGTGCCAGAGCTCAAAGACACCATCTGCGCCATTACCGGTCGCTCCCGCGTGGTCGGCCCCACCGACATGTGCACCCGCGAGTTCGACCCTACCCGCATCCAGATCAGGACCGACGCCAACCAGGTGATTCAGGGCTTCGAATTCAACTGACCTTGCAGCAGGCATAAAAAAACCCGCGTCCTTACGGATGCGGGTTTTTTTCAGGTCGCCGATCAATTACTTGATCTTAGCTTCCTTGTACACCACGTGCTTGCGAACAACCGGATCATATTTCTTGATCTCGATTTTGTCCGGGGTGGTGCGCTTGTTCTTGTCGGTGGTGTAGAAGTGGCCGGTACCGGCACTCGAAACCAGACGGATCAATTCACGCATGATGCTCTCCCTTAAACCTTGGCGCCAGCTTTACGGATGTCAACCAGAACGGCGTCGATGCCGCGCTTGTCGATGATACGCATGCCTTTGGCGGAAACGCGCAGACGCACGAAGCGCTTCTCGGATTCAACCCAGAAACGGTGGTGCTGCAGGTTCGGCAGGAAACGACGACGGGTTTTGTTGTTTGCGTGGGAAATGTTGTTCCCGGTTACTGGACCCTTACCAGTAACTTGACAGACTCTCGACATGACTCAGCCCTCTAAAACCACATGCCCAACCCGGCATGGGTTGGCCGCTTAATCTCTCAGTCTTTGGCGCCTGGGCGCCGTGATTCTGGAGGCCTTATCGACCGGATCCGCTTATGCGACAGGCCGAGCCCCTAGAAAAGAGCGCTGCTTTATACCAGAAAGACCTGGCTGCAACAATAGTTGATGCACATTGGCGCAAGCCCGATTCAGCCGGGGCAGCATACCTTCAGGCCCCGCCAGCCGTCGACCGCTCGTCGCCACATTTGTAAAAAAGGATGTGGTCATTTCCCGACAGGCACACTAGGGTAGGCTTTTTCCAGACTGCACTGGCAGATGGGCCACTGACAGCCAAGGAGCCACCATGCGTGCCGCCGCCCTTTCCTTATTGTTCAACTCCCTGTTCACCGCCACCCTGTTCGCGGGTGGCATCGCCCAGGCCGCGCCCCTGAGCGTTTGCAGCGAGGCCAGCCCCGAAGGCTTCGACGTGGTGCAGTACAACTCGCTGACCACCACCAATGCCACCGCCGACGTGCTGATGAACCGCCTGGTGGAGTTCGATGCAGCACAGGGCAAAGTGGTGCCGAGCCTGGCGGCCAGCTGGACGGTCTCGGCCGACGGGCTGGTGTACGACTTCACCCTGCGCGACGGTGTGAAGTTCCATACCACCCCGTACTTCAAGCCCACCCGCGAATTGAATGCCGATGACGTGCTGTTCAGCTTCCAGCGCATGCTCTACCCGGCCCATGCCTGGCACAAGACTGCACCCGGCGGCTACCCCCACGCCCAGTCGCTGCAACTGGGTAGCCTGATCAAGGCGATCGACGCCCCGGCCCCGAACACCGTGCGCTTCACCCTCAGCCACCCAGACGCCACGTTCCTGGCCACCCTGAGCATGGGCTTCGCGTCCATCTACTCTGCCGAATATGCCGACAAGCTGCTCAAGGCCGGCACGCCAGAGAAGCTCAACAGCCAGCCGATCGGCACCGGGCCGTTCACCTTCCAGCGCTTCCAGAAGGACGCTGTGGTGCGCTACCGCGCCAACCCGGACTACTTCGGCGGCAAGCCGGCAGTCGACCCGCTGATCTTCGCCATCACCACCGATGCCAACGTGCGCCTGCAGAAGCTCAAGCGCGGCGAGTGCCAGGTCGCCTTGTCGCCCAAACCGCTGGATATTGCCGAAGCGGCCAAGGACGACAAGCTCAAGGTGGCCAGTACGCCCGCGTTCATGACCGCCTTTGTCGCCATCAACAGCCAGCACCCGCCACTGGACAAGCCGGAAGTCCGCCAGGCGATCAACCTGGCCTTCGACAAGCAGGCTTACCTCAAGGCGGTGTTCGAAGACTCTGCGGTGGCGGCCAACGGCCCCTACCCGCCCAATACCTGGAGCTACGCCAAAGACCTGCCCGGCTACCCTCTGGACGTGAAAAAGGCCAAGGCCCTGCTGGCCAAGGCCGGCCTGGCGGAGGGCTTCAGCACCACTATCTGGACGCGGCCATCGGGCAGCCTGCTCAACCCCAACCCAAGCCTTGGCGCGCAAATGCTGCAGGCCGACCTGGCCAAGGTCGGCATCAAGGCCGAGATCCGTGTGATCGAATGGGGTGAGCTGATCCGCCGCGCCAAGGCCGGCGAGCATGACCTGCTGTTCATGGGTTGGGCCGGTGACAACGGCGACCCGGATAACTTCCTCACCCCGCAGTTCTCCTGTGCGGCAGTGGAGTCGGGTACCAACTTCGCACGGTTCTGCGACAGCCGCCTGGACCAGCTGATCAGTGCCGGGCGCACCACCAACGACCAGAGCGTGCGCAGCCGGCTGTACCAGCAGGCGCAAACCCTGATTCAGCAGCAGGCACTGTGGGTGCCGTTGGCGCACCCGACGGCGGCAACCTTGCTGCGCCGGGAAGTCGAGGGGTACCAGGTCAGCCCGTTCGGGCGGCTGGATTTCAGCAAGGTGTCGGTGGCCAGGTAGACCTGCACCGGGCTCTTCGCGGGCACGCCCGCTCCCACAGGGACATCACCGCCTTCAAGGCCGGCGAATATCCTGTGGGAGCGGGCTTGCCCGCGAAGAGGCCAGCACACAACTAAACGGCCTAAGCCACGATCCACCCCTGCTCAACCATCGACAACGGCTCCCCGTCGCCAATGATGATGTGATCCAGCACCCGCACGTCGATCAATGCCAGCCCGCGTTTGAGCGACAAGGTCAGGTGCACATCGTCCTGGCTAGGCTCACTGTTGCCTGAAGGGTGGTTATGGCACAGGATCAACGCGGCCGCGTTGTGCAGCAATGCCCGCCGCACCACCTCCCGCGGGTAGACGCTGGCCCGGTCGATGGTGCCCCTGAACAGAATCTCGAACGCCAGCGGCCTGTGCTTGGTGTCCAGAAACAGGCAACCGAACACCTCGCTGGGCTCATGGCGCAGCATGGCCTTCAGGTAACGCCGCACCGCCTCGGGCCCTTCCAGCACCGCTGCGCGCGCGATGTGCTCATCCAGGTAACGCCGGCCGATTTCCAGCAGCGCTTGCAACTGTGCGTATTTCACAGCGCCTATGCCCGGCTCGCGCAGCACCGCCGCGCGCTCGGCCTCAAGAAACTGCCGCAGCCCACCAAAACGCACCAGCAGCCCGCGTGCAAGGTCCAGTACATTGCGCCCGGCCACGCCCGAACCGAGCAACACGGCCAGCAACTCGGCGTCCGACAGCACCGCCGCACCCCGTTGCAACAGCTTCTCCCTTGGCCGATCTTCAGCCGGCCACTCTCTGATATTCATCCCTGCCCCTCTGCCCTTGCTGCGGCCCATTTCGGCCCTGTGTTAATCTATTTCGCCTCGTACATGCGACGTTCTGCCGCAGGCATTTGCAAACGTCGCCGCCCGCTCTCTCTGGAAAAAGGCAAGCCTATGCAGCGGCTGTATCGCAAGCGCATCGTTCTCGGCGTGGGGGGCGGCATTGCCGCCTACAAAAGCGCCGAGCTGATTCGCCGTCTCCTGGAGCACGGCGCGCAGGTGCGCGTCGTCATGACCCGTGGGGGTGCCGAATTCATCACCCCGCTGACCCTGCAGGCGCTGTCGGGCCACCCGGTGCACATGGACCTGCTGGACCCGGCTGCCGAAGCGGCCATGGGCCACATCGAACTGGCCAAGTGGGCCGACCTGGTCTTGATCGCCCCGGCCACCGCCGACCTGATGGCGCGCATGGCCCAGGGCATGGCCGATGACCTGCTGACCACCCTGGTACTGGCCACCGACGCCACCGTGGCGGTGGCCCCGGCGATGAACCAGGCCATGTGGCGCGACCCGGCGACCCAGGCCAACCTCGACCTGCTCAAAAGCCGTGGCATCCAGGTATTCGGCCCGGCCTCCGGCAGCCAGGCCTGTGGTGACGTGGGCCTGGGGCGCATGCTCGAGGCCACCGAGCTGGCCTGGTGCGCGGCAGAAAGCTTCAAGCGCCAGGCCCTGACCGGCAAGCATGTGCTGATCACCGCCGGGCCGACCCAGGAAAACATCGACCCGGTGCGCTACATCACCAATCATAGCTCCGGCAAGATGGGTTTCGCCCTCGCCGAGGCGGCAGCTGAAGCAGGGGCTCGGGTGACCCTCGTGACCGGCCCGGTGCACCTGCCAACCCCGGACCGGGTCAGCCGTATCGACGTGGTCAGCGCGCGGGACATGCTCGCGGCCTGCGAGGCGGCCATGCCGTGCGACCTGTTCATTGCCTCGGCAGCCGTTGCGGACTACCGCCCGGAAGTCGTTGCCACACAAAAACTGAAGAAAGATCCTACGACCGGCGACGGCATGCTGCTGCAGATGGTGCGCAATCCCGATATCCTTGCCACCATCGCCGGCCGCGCCGACCGCCCGTTCAGCGTCGGCTTTGCCGCCGAGACCGAACACCTGCTCGATTACGCCACGCGCAAGCTCAAGGACAAGAACCTCGACCTGATCGTCGCCAACGATGTGGCCAACCCCAGCATTGGCTTCAACAGCGAAGAAAATGCCTTGACCGTGATCGACCGCCAACAGCACCAAACCCTCTTCGCGCAGACCAGCAAGGGCAAGATCGCCCGGCAACTGGTCGCCTTCATCGCCGAACGGCTCAACCAGGTTCAATAAGTTACATGCACGCTCTTCAAGCCAAGATCCTCGACCCACGCCTGGGCAGCGAATTTCCGCTGCCAACCTACGCCACCCCCGGCTCCGCTGGCCTCGACCTGCGCGCCCTGCTCCAGCAAGACACCGTCCTCGAACCAGGCCAGACCCTGCTGATTCCTACCGGCTTGTCGATCTACATCGGCGACCCGGGCCTGGCCGCCGTCATCCTGCCGCGCTCGGGCCTGGGCCATAAGCACGGCATCGTGCTGGGCAACCTGGTCGGGCTGATCGATTCGGACTACCAGGGCGAGCTGATGGTGTCGTGCTGGAACCGCGGCACCACCCCTTTCACCATCGCCGTGGGCGAGCGTATCGCCCAGCTGGTGCTGGTGCCGGTCGTGCAGGCGCATTTCGATATCGTCGAGGCCTTCGATGAAAGCCAGCGCGGCGCTGGCGGCTTCGGTCACTCCGGCAGCCACTGAGCCGAAACACGACCGTTCAGGCCAAGGATGGCGAACTCTCTGGTGAAACCACCGTCCAAGCGTTCAATTTGCGCCTGCCCAGAAAGCCTTTGACTAATGGAGCTTCCAGAGATGAACGACATGGCCCACCTGGTCCCTGCCACATTGCCAGACAGCATTTTCCGCGCGTATGACATTCGCGGCGTGGTCGGCAAGACCTTGCACGCCGAAACCGCCTACTGGATTGGCCGCGCCATCGGTGCGCAAAGCCTGGCCCAGGGCGAACCGCAAGTCTCGGTAGGCCGCGATGGCCGCCTGTCTGGGCCAATGCTGGTGGAGCAACTGATCAAGGGCCTGGTCGATGCCGGTTGCCAGGTCAGCGACGTCGGCCTGGTGCCGACCCCGGCCCTGTACTACGCGGCCAACGTATTGGCCGGCAAGTCGGGCGTGATGCTGACCGGTAGCCACAACCCGTCCGACTACAACGGCTTCAAGATCGTCATCGCCGGCGACACCCTGGCCAATGAACAGATCCAGGCCTTGCTGACCCGCCTGAAAACCAACGACCTTACCCTGGCTGCAGGGCGTGTTGAAAAAGTCGAGATCCTCGACCGCTACTTCCAGCAGATCGTCGGCGACGTGAAGCTGGCCAGGAAGCTCAAGGTCGTGGTGGACTGCGGCAATGGCGCCGCCGGTGTGATTGCCCCCCAGTTGATCGAAGCCCTGGGCTGTGAGGTGATCCCGCTGTTCTGCGAGGTGGACGGCAACTTCCCCAACCACCACCCGGACCCAGGCAAGCCGGAAAACCTCGAAGACCTGATCGCCAAGGTCAAGCAGACCGGCGCCGACATCGGCCTGGCCTTCGATGGTGACGGCGACCGCGTCGGCGTCGTGACCAACACCGGCAGCATCGTCTACCCCGACCGCCTGCTGATGCTGTTCGCCCAGGACGTACTGGCACGCAACCCGGGCGCCGAGATCATCTTCGACGTCAAGTGCACCCGGCGCCTGACCCCGCTGATCGAACAACACGGTGGCCGGGCGCTGATGTGGAAAACCGGCCATTCGTTGATCAAGAAGAAGATGAAACAGACCGGCTCGCTGCTGGCGGGCGAGATGAGTGGTCACATCTTCATCAAGGAACGCTGGTACGGTTTCGACGACGGTATCTACAGTGCCGC
>NZ_BCBD01000053.1:0-31365 GCF_001320345.1 Pseudomonas sp. NBRC 111127
CGCGGTAGTCACCAGGCGCTTGCCACAGGCCACGTTGCTGGGCCTCAAGCAGGCGCTCGGTAAGGTCACGCAAGGCCTCGGGGTTGTGCTCGCGCATGAAGTCGCGGGTGGCCGGGTCGAGCACATAGGCGTCGGCCAGCCCCTGGTAATGATGGTCGTCGATCAGGTGTGTGGTGGCGTCGAAGGCGAACAGGTTGTCCACCGTCGCCGCCATCTCGAAGGCGCCTTTGTAGCCATGTCGCTTGACCCCATCGATCCATTTGGGGTTCAGCGCACGGGCGCGGATCACCCGGTTCAGCTCTTCTTTCAAGGTGCGGATGCGCGGCCGGTCCACCTGGCTGTGGTCACCGTGGTAACTGGCCACGCCGGCCCCGCCCAGGGTTTCCGAAGCCGCCAGCATGCCACCCTGGAACTGGTAGTAGTCGTTGGAATCGAGCAGGTCGTGCTCGTGGTTGTCCTGGTTTTGCAACACCGCCTGGACCTTGGCCAGGCGCTGGGCGAACTGGGCGCGGGCCGGGGTGCCGTCATCGCTGCCGCCGTAGGCATAGCCGCCATGGTTGAGGTAGACCTCAGCCAGGTCTTCGCGGCTGTGCCACAGGCGGCCGTCGATGGCATTCTGCACCCCGGCACCGTAGGCGCCGGGTTTGGCCCCGAACACCCGCCAGCCAGCCTGCCGAGCGGCCTGTTCGGCGCTTGCACCCTGGGCCTGCAGCGCAGCGCGCTCGGAGCGTACACGGGCAGCCAGGGGGTTGAGGTCGTCGGGCTCGTCCAGCGCCGCCACCGCCTGCACCGCGGCATCGAACAGGCGGATCAGGTTGCCGAAGGCATCGCGGAAGAACCCGGAAACGCGCAAGGTCACGTCTACCCGTGGGCGGTCGAGCAAACTCAGCGGCAAGATCTCGAAGTCATCGACCCGTTGGCTACCGCTGGCCCACACCGGCCGCACGCCCATCAGCGCCATGGCCTGGGCGATGTCGTCGCCGCCGGTACGCATGGTAGCGGTACCCCACACCGAAAGGCCCAACTGGCGCAGGTGGTCGCCATGGTCCTGCAGGTGGCGTTCAAGAATCAGGTTGGCCGAGGCGAAGCCCAGGCGCCAGGCCGTGGTGGTAGGCAGGTTGCGCACGTCCACGGTATAGAAGTTACGGCCGGTGGGCAGCACATCGAGGCGGCCACGGCTGGGCGCGCCACTGGGCCCGGCCGGCACGAAGCGCCCGGCCAGCGCTGCCAGCAAGCCCTGCATTTCTGCGCTGCCGCAGGCGTCCAGGCCCGGCGCCACCTCCATGCACAGGGCTTGCAGCACCGCATGCACGGGCTGCCATGTGGCGCAGTCAGGTAGCTGGGCAATGCCGCCCAGCGCCTGCTCGATCAGTTGCAGCGCCAATAGCTCCAGCCGCTCCCGTGTATCGCCACAGGTGCGCCATGCCTCGCTGCTTACCGCTTGCAGCGGCTCGGGGCGGGCGCCCTGCCACGGCTGGCCGAGTTCGCAATCCAGCGGGTCGAAGCCGGGCACCAGCACCTTGGCCAAGGTGCGTAGCAGGCTGGCATTGCCGCCTCGGCCATCGCCGCGCTCGACCCTGAGCAACGCCAGCAGCGTATCCAGCCGCAGGCGCCCGGCAGGCGATTGGCCAAACACATGCAGGCCGTCGCGGATCTGCGACTCCTTGAGGTCGCACAGGTAAGTGTCCAGGCGCGGCAGCCACACGGCAGCATCGTCCAGCTGCCCCTCCAGCTGCAGCTCGCGGTCGATATGGTTGGCCTTGACCAGTTCGAGGATGTCGCGCTGCAACTCGCGCGCCCGCCGAGGGTCGAGCAGTTGCGCCTCATAGAATTCGTCGGCCAGTTGCTCCAGGTGGCGCAACGGCCCGTAAGTCTCGGCACGTGTCAGCGGCGGCATGAGGTGGTCGATGATCACCGCCTGGGTACGGCGCTTGGCCTGGGCGCCCTCACCGGGGTCGTTGACGATGAATGGGTAGATGTTCGGCAGCGGGCCGAGCAAGGCGTCCGGCCAGCACTGCGCCGACAGCCCTACGCCCTTGCCTGGTAGCCATTCGAGGTTGCCGTGCTTGCCGACGTGTATCACCGCGTCGGCAGCGAAGGCATGGCGCAGCCAGAAGTGGAATGCCAGGTAACCATGTGGCGGCACCAGGTCGGGGTCATGGTAGACCGCGCTGGGGTCAACCTGGTAGCCACGCGCCGGCTGGATGCCGACAAAGGTCAGGCCAAACCGCAGGCCGGCGACCATCAGCCGGCCACTGCGGAACATCGGGTCCTGCTGGGGTGGCCCCCACCGTTCCAGTACCGCCTGGCGGTTGGCTTCGGGCAGGCGCGCGAACGCAGCCTGGTAGTCGGCCAGGCTCAAGCTCTGGGCGCAAGGGCGCTGGTCGAGGTGGTCGAGGTCGTTGGTCACGCCACCGAGCAACTGCTGGATCAGCTGCGTGCCACTGCCCGGCAGGTCGGCCACCGGGTAGCCTTCGGCCTGCAATGCCGTGAGTATGTTCAGGGCCGCAGCGGGCGTATCCAGGCCAACGCCGTTGCCGATACGGCCATCCCGGGTCGGGTAGTTGGCCAGCACCAGGGCCACGCGCTTCTGCCCATTGGGCAGGCGCGCCAGCTCGACCCAACGGCGTGCCAGCTCGGCGACGAAGGCCATGCGTTCGGGGTGGGCGCGGTAGCACACCACGTCCGACTGGCTGCGCTCGCTGCGCCAAGCCATGTCCTTGAAACTGACCGGCCGGGTGATGATGCGCCCGTCCAGTTCGGGCAAGGCGATGTGCATGGCCAGGTCGCGCGCACCCAGGCCCTGTTCGCTGGCTTCCCAGCCGGGCTGGTTGTCCTGCGCGCAAATGGCCTGCAACACCGGGATATCACGGCGGAACGGGCGCAGGTTGGGGCGTTCGGGGCTGGACAGGGCAAAACCGGTGGTGTTGACCAGCACCTCGGCGCCGACCTCGTCCAGCCAGGCTTCGACCTGCTCCAGGCAGGCGCGTTCCTTCAGGCTGGCCACGGCGATCGGCAATGGATTCAGACCGGCCGCCTGCAGGCGCTGGCAGAACACGTCGATGAACGCGGTGTTGGCGGCTTGCAGGTGCGAGCGGTAGAACAGCAGCGGCGCTACCGGGTGTTCGGGGTGCCACTGCGGGTACCAGTCTTCCAGCGCCGCGCTGCCCTTTTGTGGGTGGTACACCGCCGTGCGCGGCAACGGCTGCGGCTCGTCCCAGGCATAGTCACGGCCCAGCCACTGGCTGGCCAGGCAGTTGAACAGGTTGATGGCGTTGGCCTTGCCGCCTTGGCGCAGGTAGTGCCACAGGCGTTCGGCCTGCGCGCCGGTGACGTTGCCCAGGCTGGTCAGTTCCGGGTCCGGGCGGTCGTCGCCCGGCACCAGGATCAGCTGCACGCCACGGGCCGCCAGTTCGACCAGTTGTTCTACGCCATAGCGCCAATAACCGACGCCACCGTGCAGCGACACCAGGATGACCTTGGCATGGCGCAGCACCTGGTCAACGTATAGGTCGACCGAGGCGTGGTTCTGCACCTGCATCGGGTTGGCCAGGCGCAGGCTGGGGAAGCCTGCGGGCAATTGCTCGGCCGTGTCGGCCAGCAACGCCAGGTGAGAATCGCCGCTGCAGAGTATCACCAGTTCGGCGGGTGTCTGGCCAAGGTCGGCGATGCTGTCATCCGGCACAAAGCCGCCGGGCTGGGTCCGCAGCAGGTGCATGGGTCAGGCGCCCAAGGCCTGGCGCAGGCGCGCTTCCAGCTGGGCCGCATCAAGGTCCTGGCCGATCAGCACCAGGCGGGTGATGCGCGGCTCGTCGGCACGCCAGGCACGATCGAAGTGCTTGTCGAAACGGGTACCCACGCCTTGCACCAGCAGGCGCATCGGCTTGCCCGGGATGGCAGCGAAGCCTTTGGCACGCAGGATGCCGAACTCCACCACCAGCTGGGTCAGGGCGTCGAGCAGCAGGCTTTCGTCGGCTTCCGGCAGGTCGATGGAGATGGAGTCGAAAGCGTCGTGGTCATGATCGTCATGGTCGTCGCCGTCGTGGTGCGAGTCGTGGTGGGTACGGCGGCCATCGATGTGCGCCTCGGACTCGGCGCCCACGCCCAGCAGCACTTCCAGTGGCAGCTTGCCGCTGCTGGCTTCGACCACTTTCACCGCCGGCGGCAGTTCTTCGGCGACTTCGGCACGCACCTTGGCCAGGCCTTCGGCGTCGATCAAGTCAGCCTTGTTCAATACCACCAGGTCAGCGCTGGCGAGCTGGTCGGCGAACAGCTCATGCAGGGGCGACTCGTGGTCCAGGTTGGGGTCCAGCTTGCGCTGCGCATCGACCTGGTCCGGGTAGGCGGCAAAGGTGCCGGCAGCCACCGCCGGGCTGTCGACCACGGTGATCACGGCGTCGACGGTGCAGGCGTTGCGGATTTCCGGCCACTGGAAGGCCTGCACCAGCGGTTTGGGCAGGGCCAGGCCGCTGGTTTCGATCAGGATGTGGTCCAGGTCGCCACGGCGTGCCACCAGCTCGCGCATCACCGGGAAGAATTCTTCCTGCACGGTGCAGCACAAGCAGCCGTTGGCCAGCTCGTAAACGCGGCCGGTGGCCTCTTCTTCAGTGCAACCGATGCTGCATTGCTTGAGGATTTCGCCATCGATGCCCAGTTCGCCGAACTCGTTGACGATGACCGCGATGCGGCGGCCCTGGGCGTTGTCGAGCATGTGGCGCAGCAACGTGGTCTTGCCCGAGCCGAGAAAGCCGGTAACGATGGTAACGGGGAGCTTGGCCAGTGTTTTCATGTCGCAGTGCCCTTGGCAGTATGGCGCGGGCATGCAGGACGACAGCCACCGGCCAGGCCGGCCGGGCTTGTTCGCCACCGGATCACCCCGCCCGGTTGAAAGTCGAAAACGTGACGAGGCAGGTCTCCTGGCTTGCACCGTTCCAGTTGCCTGCCGCGGCAGCAGTCTGGCGGGATGACGCCTTCCCGCGCGTTGGCGCAGTGGCTGTGTCGATCCGTTGTCGGTGCTTACAGTTGCGGGGGCAGCCGCGGCTTGTACCGCGTTCCCGTCTTAGCTTCGGCCTGGCCGAAGAACCTCGAAGTGGCAAGGCTACGCAGTGGTTGGCGGGTGGTCAACCGTTGCGGGTTGGCCGGGCAGCGGTGGGCAGTGCAAATGGGTTAAAGTGGCAGCCCGCCCCACGATCTAGGCCGCCTCATGTCTCTCGCCCCCTACCCGCCCAGCCCTGTGCAGCGTACCGGTGGACACCCCCTGCCAATGCAAGCCAATGACGAGGCCAACCCGTGAAAACGTTGAGCAAACGTGAACTGGCCCGCCTTGAGCGCGAACTGGTGGCGTGCCTGACCGAAGCCTGCGAAGCCGCCAAGGCGGAAATTGTCGGGTTCAGTTGGCTAACCCACCGTCTTGACCCGCATGAGTTTCCCGCCAGCCTGCGGATAATCTGGGTGTTCGAGCAGGAGGCGGACAAGTTGGCGGCCCTGGCGGGTGACGCGAAGGGGCGCATGCTGGCATTGACCCGCCTGGCGCTTGAGGAAGCAGGCATAGCGCTGGACCACCCCGCCTGGCATGTGCGCTTCGACAGTGAGCAGGCCTGTCAGCAACGGCACGGCGGCGACTGGGCCAAACGCTTGTCGGGGCGCTGAACGCTGGCGGGCTGCTCGACGAAACCTGCGACCGGCCGTTCCCGATCCGCCACGGATGTATTAAGGTGGCATGGTGCGCATATAACAGCAGCCCGAGCGATCGGGCACTAGCAAGACAATGAGGGTGTCATGAGCAACGAAAGCATTAATTGGGACAAGCTGGGTTTCGACTACATCAAGACCGACAAACGCTACCTGTCCGTATGGCGCAATGGCGAGTGGGACAAGGGCACCCTGACCGAAGACAACGTGCTGCACATCAGTGAAGGCTCCACCGCGCTGCACTATGGCCAGCAATGTTTCGAGGGCCTGAAGGCCTACCGCTGCAAGGATGGCTCCATCAACCTGTTCCGCCCGGACCAGAATGCCGCCCGCATGCAGCGCAGCTGCGCCCGCCTGCTGATGCCGCAGGTGCCGACCGATGTGTTCATCGAGGCGTGCAAGCAAGTGGTCAAGGCCAACGAAAAGTTCGTGCCACCGCATGGTAAAGGCGCCCTGTACCTGCGCCCGTTCGTGATCGGCACCGGCGACAACATTGGCGTGCGCACCGCCCCCGAGTTCATTTTCTCGGTTTTCGCCATTCCGGTTGGCTCGTACTTCAAGGGCGGCATGAAGCCGCACAACTTCCAGATCTCCAGCTTCGACCGTGCAGCACCGCAAGGCACCGGTGCCGCCAAGGTCGGTGGCAACTACGCTGCCAGCCTGCAGCCAGGTGCCGAAGCGAAGAAAGCCAACTTCGCCGACGCCATCTACCTCGACCCGCTGACCCACACCAAGATTGAAGAAGTCGGCTCGGCCAACTTCTTCGGCATTACCGCCAACAATGAGTTCGTCACGCCTAAATCGGCCTCGGTGCTGCCAGGCATCACCCGCCTGTCGCTGATGGAGCTGGCACAATCGCGCCTGGGCCTGACCGTGGTCGAAGGTGACGTGGAAATCAGCAGGCTGGACCGCTTCGTCGAAGCCGGCGCCTGCGGTACTGCTGCGGTGATCACCCCGATTGGTGGCATCGAGTACAACGGCAAGCTGCACGTGTTCCACGACCTGGAGAAGGTCGGCCCGGTCACGCAGAAGCTCTACAACGAGCTGACCGGCATCCAGAGCGGTGATGTGGAAGCACCGGCTGGCTGGATCGTCAAAGTCGCCTGAAACGCTTTTGCGGTATAAAAACGGGGCATGCCATCGCTGGCATGCCCCGTTTTTCATGGATCGAGCCACCAGGCGGCAGCCTGCAAGGTTTGAGCTTCTGCGCGTCAATGGCCAGGGCGCCGTGCATCAATAGTCACTATCGAGAGGGGCAATTTCTACCAGGCGCGGCAACCACATAACCTAGCTCCATCGCCTCGCCACCTACACCCTTGGCCCCTGGAGCTACCTGATGAACACCCTGGCCCGCTTGCTGACTGCCACGTTTGCCCTGCTTACCCTCGCCATCAGCAGCGGCTGTGCCAGCCACCCTGAACTGCGCCCGTACAGCGCCGACGAAACCCGCCAGTTACAGCTGGAGGCCTTGCAGCGCCGCGGTCTGTCGCTGGACGACTATGAGCAGCAACGCCGGGTGATCCAGCGTGCCGGCAACCTGCCGGTGGTGACCGAGGCAGCCGATGCCGACCGTTCGACCAAAGGCTGAACCCGCCGCTACATGGTTTTCAGCGGCCGCTCGGGCAGGTATCCTTGAACGCTCTACCGTAAGCCCTCCAGGACGGTGACCATGTTCAGGCCCCTGCTGTTGCTGAGCATTGCCCTGCTGTTCAGCCCCCCTCTGCTGGCCCAGCAGATGAAGCGCCAACTGGGCGATTTCGACTTTACACTCGGCACCACCCCTTCACGTAGCATGGCCCAAGGGTTGATTTCACCCACGGCGGTCGGCGCGTTTCATGGTGGCATGGATTTCAGCCACCCCAGTGGGCTGTACGTCGGCCAATATGCCCCGAGCATGGGGGTGACGGCCAACTCGACCCTGCGCCTGGACAGCTACATGGGCTACAAGCACCACTTCGACAGCACCTTGGGCTATGAAGTGGGGTTGATCCACTACAGCCAGCCAAACATCGCCGGCGCCGAGAGCGTAGCCCTGTATGGGGGAGTGTCGGTGCTGGGCAGCCGGTTCGGCGGTGCACTACGCGACAACCCCGACAACCGCACCGGTACGCTGTTCGCCGATTTTGGCCAACTGCCCTTGTTCGATGTCGACCTCACCGTCAAACTCGCCCATCACCGCCTAGGCACACCCTTCACCATCGGCGATGGCAGCCAGGTGAATGCCTTTTCCGACTGGTCGCTGGAACTGTCGCGCCCTTGGCTGGGCATCGACCTGAACCTGATCTACAGCAACTCGAGCCTCAGTGGCACCAGCTGTGACGCCTACTCAGGCATGAACACCTATTGCGACAGCGTGGTCACCCTCAAGGCCCAGCGCAGCTTTTTCTAGGCTTTTCCTACAGGGCCTGGCGGCGCGGCACCAGCGCCAGCGCAATACCGCCCAGCACTACCACACTGGCGAGCAACAAACGCAGCGATAACGGCTCGCCGATCAGCGCAACCCCGCCCAACCCCGCCAGCACCGGCACACTCAGCTGCAGGGTCGCCGCCTGTTGCGCACTGACCTGCCGCACCACGCCATACCACACGGCATAACCGGCTCCGGAAGCCAGCACACCAGAGCCCAGGGCGAACAGCAAGCCACCGGCGCTAAGGTGTGGCCCGGCCCCCAGCAACAGCAGCGGTGCCAGCACCACCAGCCAGGGCAGGCTGCGGGCAAAGTTGCCGGCCGTGTCGGCCAGCGGCCTGGGCGACCCTCTGCCGAGCAAGGTGTACGCCCCCCAGGCGATGCCAGAAACAACCATCAGCAAGGCACTGCTGAACGGTGGCGCCGAAGCGCCTGGCAACAATAGCACCAGCAAGCCGGCGAAGGCGATCAGCATACCCAGCAGGCCCCGTGCGCTGATGCGTTCGCCCTTGCACCAGGCAAAACCGAACATCGTGATCTGCACGGCACCGAAGAGCAGCAAGGCGCCCGCCCCGGCGCTCAGTTGCAGGTAGGCCGCTGAAAACAGGAAGGCATACAGGCACAAGGCCAAGCCTGCTCGCCAGGTGCCACCCATGCGCTGCGCCGGTCTGCGCAAGCGAATCAGCAACAACAGGAACACTGCACCACTGGCCAGGCGCACCACGGTGAACGAGGCCGGGTCGATCGCCCCGTTCTTGAGGGCCAGGCGGCAGAACACCGAGTTGGCGGCAAATGCCACCAGGCTGAACAGCGCTGGCCAGAGCCAGGCACGAGCCTTATGCCCGGCAAGCGAGGTGGTGCCAGTGCTCATGGCGTGGTACTCGAGGTCAAGTAGGTCGTTTCCTACAAACAGATGAGATTGTTGAACACCTCGTTCGTTTTCACAACTTGCGCATGCCGGTAAGGTGCACGGCACGGCACGGACGCTTTATCGCAACCAAGGACAAAACCATGAGCAAATTCGATTTTCAGTTGGCTTACACCGTCGAAGGGGATGAGGCAGATGCGGCGAAGGCACGTACGTACCTTCGCGAGAAAACCGGCCTGGAAACCGTCCAGCACATCGAGACCACCTTGCTTGGGGTGGTCACGCTCGAGGCCGCGACGCTTGCCGACCGCCAGAAGGATGCCGAGCGCGTATTCCACGCATTCATACACGATGCGTTAAAGACGCTGGGCGTGCTGTCCAGCGTGAAGTTCTACGGCTGCCTGATGGTGAACGGCCTCGGCCCCGCCATTCGCTTCAACGTGCTGCCCAAATGACCGCTGAAAAGTGACCGCTGACGGTATCAGGCGCGCGAGCGCCTGATACCCGTGCCTGTCATTTTTCTTCGAGTACGGACCGGCCTTTGACGGCGCGCGGGCCGCGCCAGGCCCAGAACAACAAGCCGGGGATTGGCGCGTAGACGACGAACACCACCCACAACATCTTGCGTTCGGCGCGCCGCTCACTGCCGATGATGTTCCAGATGGCCCAGATTTCCATGAGGATGACCAAGGCTGCGACAATGATCCAGATCGTTCCGACTTCCATAAGCGCTCTCTCTTTGCCGTGTAATGGCTTGGGTTGTTATTGACGCTGAGGGTTCAGATTGTTTTGACCACTCCTGCAGGTAACGCACCTCACTGCAGCGGCGCACGCTCCAGCGCCGCCTTCAATGCCGCGGCATCGGTGAACGCCTGCTGGCTCACCAATCTGCCTTCTTGCAACTGCAACCACTGTACCTGCCCTTGCTGCCCGGGGTACCGGCTGGCTACCCGCCCTTCCCGGTCGAGCAGCACCCGGTAGCTGTAACCGCGCATGGCCGGGATGGCGAACAGCTTGCTGACCAACGCAGGCATGCGCTGGATGTCGGCGACGAACACGGCCTTGCGTACTTCCAGGTAACCTTTGGGCGCGTCGGCCAGTGCCGCCTTGACCAACTTGGCGCCGTCCATGTCGCGCGCCACCAGTAATACCCGGGTGTCCGCGCTCAGGGTGTAGGCCTGGTCATGCTGGTCGAGCAACGTAAAGGGCGCGAGCGGTTCGCCCGGCTCCACGGCCGTGGCCAGCAATGGCAACAAGCTGAGCAACAAGGCAGCGGCGTATTTCATCGATAGGTTCCTCAAGGGCCAGGCGTTTGATGCAAGCGCCTATGGCAAAGCATAGTGGGAAAGTCTGCAGCCATACAGGTTGCCTGAACACGACCTGTAATACGACACCGCCACCGGGGAGATTGTCTTTCCTCCAGCCACCGGCCACACTCTGCGAGCCAGCCAGCAAGCGGAGTTCAGAGTGCCCACGCCACGCCAGTTCAGCAAGAAGACCAGTACCAGCAACATGCTGCGGCTCAAGGCCAGCAGCGCCGATGCCCAGGCCCCTTATCAAGTCGATTTCGTGCTGCTCGAACACTTCTCCATGGCCAGTTTCACCGTGGCCATGGACGTGCTGGTCACGGCCAACCTGCTGCGTGCCGACAGCTTCAGTTTCACCCCGCTGTCGCTGGACGGCGACCGCGTGCTCAGCGACCTTGGGCTGGAACTGGTGGCCACCGAATTGTCCCCCCAGGCGTTGAAGTCACCGGACCTGCTGGTCATCTGCGGGGGCTTGCGTACGCCGCTGAAATACCCGGTACTCGACCGCTTGCTGAGTGATTGCGCGGCCCATGGCATGGCCTTGGGTGGCTTGTGGAACGGCGCCTGGTTCCTGGGGCGCGCCGGGGTGCTGGATGACTATGGCTGCAGCGTTCACCCCGAGCAGCGTGCCAGTTTGTCCGAGCGCAGCCCGCAAACCCGCATTACCCCGGCCAGCTTCACCCTCGACCGTGACCGGCTCAGTGCCGCCAGCCCGAACGGCGCCATGGAACTGATGCTGGGGCTGGTGCGGCGCTTGTATGGTGACGGCCTGGCCGAAGGCGTGGAAGAAATTCTGTCGTTCTCAGGCGCCCGTTACCGCCAGGTCGGGCCGGGGGCCAAGAAGTCCATGAGCCTGCACCTGCGTACCATTGTCGAATTGATGGAGAACAACCTCGAGGAAACCCTCAGCCTCGACCAGCTGGCCGCCTACAGCGGGCGTTCACGGCGCCAGATCGACCGGTTGTTCCAGGCCCAGCTGGGCACATCGCCGCGGCGTTACTACATGGAGCTGCGCATTACCAAAAGCCGCAGGCTGCTGCAGTATTCCGACCTGTCGGTGATGGAAGTGGCGGTGGCTTGCGGCTTTGTTTCGGTGTCACATTTCAGCAAATGCTATGCGGCGTATTTTGGCTACCCGCCCTCGCGTGAGCAGCGGTTGGGCGACTGAGCAGGTTGGCGCAGCGTCAGGGGCGCTGCCCAACCTGAATGTAGCGCAGCACCGCATCACAGATCATCGCCTTGTGCCGCAGCTTGACCTGGTCATCCGACAGGTCTATCTGGAAGATCTCGCCAAAGGTATGCCGGTTGGACACCCGGTAAAAACAGAACGAGCTCATCAGCATGTGCAGGTCGATCACCTCGATACCGCTACGGAACACCCCTTCTTCTACCCCGCGGCGCAGCGTGTTGCCCAAGGCTTCGAGCACCAGGCTGCTCATTTCGCGAATAGCCGGGGACTGCTTGACGTATTCGCCGTAGTGGATGTTTTCGGTGCAGATGATCCGCACGAAGTCGACATTGCGGTCGTGGTGGTCGAAGGTGAACTCCACCAGCCTGCGGATCGCCTGGTCGGCCGGCAGCGACTCCAGGTCCAGGCTTTGCTCGGTCTTGCGAATATCGCCGTATAGCTTGACCAGGCATTCGCAATACAACTGCTCCTTGCTGCCGAAGTAGTAGTAGATCATGCGCTTGGACGTAGCCGTGCGTTCAGCGATGGCGTCCACGCGAGCCCCGGCCAGCCCTTGCTGAACGAATTCGTGGATGGCGGCCTGGAGGATATCCTCGCGGGTTTTCTCGGGGTTGTTCTTGCGCGTTCTGCGCCCCCCTTCGGTTTCAGGCTGGCCAAGGCCGACTACGGAATCACTCATACCCACTCACAGGCTGTTTATTGGAATGTGGGGGATTATCCGTGAGCACGGCCGTGCAGGGAAGCACGCTGTTGCGGCTAGCGCTGGGCCGTGACCGGCTCTGCTGGCGGCGTCAGGTGCAAGACACGGTCGCGTCCGCCCTCGGCCAGGAGGTAACCGCCCTTGCCGTCGGCGATGATGGCCTGGGGCGCCTTGAGAAACGTCAGCACCGTGTGCTGGCTGCCGTCGGCAGCGATGCGCAGCAGCCGGGCGCGGTGCGTGTTGTCCTCGCTGATCCACAGGCCACGCTGGTCGCAGTACAGGAACGTGGGGTTGCGCAAACCGTCGACCACCACCGGGTCGTTGCCATCGGCGGCCAGGGCGCGAACGGTGCCCTTGGCTTTTTCGGTGTACAACAGGTCGCCCCGACAGCGTGTCAGCCCTTCGGTTTCTGTCAGGCCGGAGCGCAGCACGTCCAGTTGCCCGCTCTGCCAGTCGTAGCGCATCAGGCGGCCGTTACCTTTGCGGTCTTCGATGGCATACAGGTGCTTGCCGTCGTTCCATAGCCCTTGCACGCTGTCGCCCTCGAACAACGGCGTGACCTTGCCATTGCGGGCCAGGCTGACCGGGGCGGCTCCGCCCTCCTGGCTGAATACCCAACCGCCCTGGGCCGCGACCATGCCGTCGGGTTTGGACAGGTTATCGATGACTACCACCCGGGCGCCGTCGGCGGCGATCTTGAGGATGCTGCCGCGGCCGTCGTCCAGCTCGCGGCTGACCAGCAGGCTGCCATCGGCTTGCGGCAGCAGTGACGCGGCCTTGGTCACGTCACCGTGCAGCACACCAACTTTCCAACCTGCCGCGGCCTGCACCGGATAGAAGCTTTGCCAGGCGAAAAAGCCCAATGTGGCCACGAGCAGGCCAGTGGTGGCGGTGAAGACGATTCGGGTGCTGCGCTTGCGCAGGATAGACGGCATAGGGGGCTCCTTGGAAATGCCGGGGGATCCTAACAAGGGAATGTGAAAAATATGTCGGAATCATCTGATCGGTAGCCCCTGCGTGCGAACGCGCATTCAGCGATCGAATCCTGGGTATTCCAACATTTAATTTGTGCATGGCGCGCGCTCGACCCTATTCTGTCGCCACATCCCCTGCGCCGCACCGGCCGGTGCGGTTCACGGCACGGGGAGAGAACAACAAGTCGAGATTGTCCATGTCGAACCATTCGTACTTCGCCCCCCACGGTGGGCACCCGGCTCAAACCGAGCTGCTGACTGACCGTGCCATGTTCACCGAAGCCTACGCCGTCATCCCCAAAGGCGTGATGCGTGACATCGTCACCAGCCACTTGCCATTCTGGGACAAGATGCGCATGTGGGTCATCGCCCGCCCACTGACCGGTTTTGCCGAGACTTTCTCGCAGTACATCGTCGAAGTGGCCCCGGAAGGCGGCAGTGAACGCCCTGAGCTGGACCCTGATGCCGAGGCCGTGGTGTTCATCGTCGAAGGCGAACTGGACATCACCGTCGAAGGCAAGCACCACACCCTGGTGCCAGGCGGCTACGCGTTCCTGGCGCCAGGCGCCGAGTGGAGCCTGCGCAACAACAGCAAAGCCAATGTCACCTTCCACTGGCTGCGCAAGCACTACCAGAAAGTCGAGGGCCTGGACGCACCTGAGTCGTTCGTGACCCACCGTGACAACGCCACCGTCATTGAAATGCCGGGCACCGAAGGCCGCTGGGTCACTACCCGCTTCGTCGACATGGCCGACATGCGTCACGACATGCATGTGAACATCGTCACCTTCCAGCCCGGCGGCGTGATCCCGTTCGCGGAAACCCACGTGATGGAGCATGGCCTGTACGTGCTGGAAGGCAAGGCGGTGTACCGCCTGAACCAGGACTGGGTCGAAGTGGAAGCCGGCGACTTCATGTGGCTGCGCGCCTTCTGCCCGCAAGCCTGCTACGCAGGTGGCCCAGGCAAGTTCAGCTACCTGCTGTACAAGGACGTGAACCGTCACGTGCACCTGACGCTGAACCCCAAGCGCTGAGGCACCGGGGCGCATGGCGCCCTGCTCCCGACACAAGGCCGCCCCCGCAGGTTTGCGTGAACCTGCAGGGGCGGCCTTGTTTCAGGCGCACGGGCAAGCGTTTACTGCACGACCCCGCAGGCCACCCGGGCTCCACCGCCACCCAGCTTCTCGGGGTGGTCGCTGTGGTTGTCACCGCCGGCGTGCACCATCAGTGCATGGCCTTTGAAATCGGTGGCCTTCAGCCGCGGCGCGAGGACAGGATAGGTGGCCTTGCCATCAGCCCCCACATACAGCGCCGGCAAGTCGCCGCGATGACCGCTGTCATCATAGGGGCCTTTGTGGGCGTTGCTGGAATCCGGGTCCCAGTGCCCGCCCGCAGCGCCCGCTGGCACAGGCTTGCCGCCGTCTTGCGCCGGTGCGCACGAGGCGTTCTGGTGGAGGTGGAAGCCGTGCACGCCTGGCGGCAGGTCCTTCAGGCCGGGGGTGAGCAACGTGCCATATTTGTTCTGCTCGATGCTGATAGTGCCAATGGACTTGCCAGGGCCGTCGGGGCCGGCCAGCTTGAGTTCGACCGTTTCGGCCGCCTGGGCCAACCCGGCGCTGGCCAGTAAAGCGACAAATGCAGCTGTTTTCATAGTGCGTCTCCATGGCTTGGGTTGCTGGGCGTACTGCCCACGTTAACGGTGGGACTGCACGGCCCTGCCAGACATTCCATCGCGCCACAGCCTGAAACACTTTTCTCGTTGGGCTAGATGCCGCCCCCGGCCAGCAATTGAGTCATCACCTCGGCCAAGGCCTTGACCATGATGTCAGCGGTCGGCCGGTGAACAATGACGATTTCATAGCTATCGATCTCCGGCAGCCCCTGCCCCTCGCCCAGCACCCGGTGCTCGCCTGTCGCCGCGCGCGGCGGGAGCAAACTGACGCCCATGCCATCGGCCACGGCCGCCTGGATGCCACTGAGGCTGGAACTGGTGAAGCTGATACGCCAGCGCCGGCCCATGCCCTCGATGGCATTGATCATGTCTTCGCGGTACAGGCCGCGTGGCGGAAAGGTCACCAGCGGAATCGGGTCCAGCTCGAACGCCGGCGCGCGGGCACTGTCGATCCACTGCAGGCGCTCTGGCCAGCATGCCACGCCCTCGCGGGTGTTGCGCCGCTGCTTGAGCAGCACCAGGTCGAGCTCACCGTTGTCGTAGGCCTGGCTGAGGTCGCGGCACAGGCCGCTGGTCACCTCCAGCTTTACCTGCGGGTGCAGGCGGCTGAACGCCGCCAGCGCATTGGTGGTCCTCCCGCCGACGAAGTCTTCCGGCACACCCAGGCGCACGGTGGTGCCGACCATGGCCCCGGCCAAGGCTTCGAGCATCTGGTCGTTCAACGCCAGCATATGCCGGGCATAGCCCAGCAGGGTCTGCCCGGCGTCGGTTGGCAGCACGTCGCGGTTGCCGCGTACCAGTAACCGATGGCCAACCATGTCCTCCAGGCGGCGAACCTTCTGGCTGATGGTCGACTGGGTGGAATGCAGGCGCGCGGCCGCGGTGGTGAAACTGCCGCAGTCGGCCACCACCACCGTGGCGCGCAACAGGTCAAGGTCGAACAGGGCCCTATTCGATTTCGCGCTATTGGACATCTTGGTATTCAACTAATGAATGACAAGACAGACTTCTATCACGCTATCCCAGGCCCTGCAACGCCCTGCTCAGTCGCCGAGGGCGACCCCTTCGCGCCGCGGATCGGCCCCTCCAACCCAGCCGTCAGCGGTGCGCTGGATGATCTGCATGCCGCTGGTCATGGTCATTGGCGTGACCTCGTGGCCCCAGGCCGCCAACTGGCGGACCAGTGCCGGGCTGGCCAGCCCTGCTTCCACTTCCGTGCCGGCATTGCGGCTGCCGAAATTGGGCAGGCCGGCAGCCTGCTGCGGGTCCAGTTGCCAATCCAGCAGGCCGAGCAGTGCCTTGTTCACGTAACCGATGATCTGTGAGCCCCCCGGCGAACCCAGGCTGGCCACCAGCTCCCCGCTAGCGCGGGAAAATACCAGGGTCGGCGCCATGGCCGACAGCGGCCGCTTGCCAGGTTGTACCCGGTTGGCCACAGGCCGGCCACGCTCCTGCGCGATGAACGAAAAGTCGGTCAGGGTGTTGTTGAGCAGGAAGCCTCTGACCATCACGTGCGCGCCGAACGCGGCCTCGACCGAGGTGGTCATGGCCAGGGCATGACCGCTGTCATCCACTGCGCTCAGGTGCGAGGTAGAAATGCGCAGGGGCGAACGGTCCGGCGCCAGGGCCAGGTCGACACCAGGCGGCTGGCCTGGGCGCGCACGCCTCATGCTGTGTGCCCCGATCAAGGCGGCGCGGCTGGCCAGGTAGGCCGGGTGGGTGAGGGCCTTGACCGGCACGGGCACATAATCGCTGTCTGCCAGGTACTGGGCGCGGTCGGCATAGGCCAGGCGCTCGGCCTCGGCGACCAGATGCACGGCCATTGGCGCTGCTTCAATGCCCGCCGGGGATGAAGTGGGCTGCGGCCGCAACCCAGCCAGGTCATGCGCAGGCACGGCCCGTTGAGCGGCTTCAAGGATGCCCAGGGTCTGCAACACCGTTACCCCGCCGGAAGACGGCGGCGGCACGCCGCAAATTTGCCAGGCCTTGTAGGGGCCGCATACCGGCTCGCGCTGCCTGGCCTGGTACTGCTGCAAGTCCTGCAGCGACAGGTAACCGGGATTGGCATGGCTGCGCACCTGGGCCACCATGGCCTGGGCAATCTCGCCGCTGTAGAACACATCGGCGCCGTGCGCAGCGATCAGCTCCAGGGTTTGGGCAAGCGCCGGGTTGCGCAGGGTAGCCCCCACTGGCAAGGGCCTGCCCTGTTCATCCAGAAAGTAACGCGCCATGGCCGGTGACTGGGCAATGAACGGGTCACCGGCTATCAACGTGTGCAAGCGCGGGGAAACCGCAAAGCCGCTGCGGGCCAACGCGATGGCCGGTGCAAACAGGTCGCGCCAGGGCAGCTTGCCATAGCGCTGGTGGGCCACCTGCAACGCCCGCAGCACACCCGGCACCCCCACCGAGCGGCCACCGATCTGCGCCTGGCGGAACGGCATCGGCTCACCATCGGCCTGCAGAAACAGTTGTTCCGTGACCCCCGCCGGGGCTGCCTCGCGGCCGTCGAATGCCTGCACGCGCTCGCCATCCCAATACAGGATGAAAGCCCCACCGCCAATGCCACTGGACTGCGGCTCGACCAGGGTCAGCACCATTTGCATGGCGATGGCAGCGTCGATGGCGCTGCCACCGGCCCGCAGTATCGCCCGCCCCGCTTCGCTGGCCAGCGGGTTGGCAGCGGCCACCATGTGCCGGCTGGCGTGCACCGGCTGCAGGCCGGTGCGGTACCCGGAAGCCAGTTCCGGTGCAACTGGCAGCACCTGCTCGGCCTTCGCCGCCCCGCTGGCAGCCAGCAGCCACAGGGCCACGAGCAGTGGCTTGGAAAATGTCATCGCGTGCTTCCTGCTTCACCCATTCAGCCCGCCACTGTGGGTCATGGCCAAACCCGAGTTCAAGCTTTTGCGCGATTTTCCTGGCTCCCGGCCTCGTCAGCGGGAGGCGGCAGCCTCAAACCACCTCTTCGAACGGCAGGCCCACATAGTTTTCGGCAATGTTCAGCAAACCTGCCGGCGAGGTCAGGAAGTACTCGCGATCAGCCTCTTGCATCTTCTGGTCCCAGGCGTCCTTGTGGCTGCCGAAGTCGTGCAGCAGTTGGGTCATGAACCAGCTGAAACGCTCGCCCTTCCATACCCGGCGCAGGGCCAGGGGCGAATACTGCTGCAACAGCTCGGTACGCCCCTCGCGGTACACCTTGAGCAAAATCCGGTACAGGTAGTTGACGTCCGAGGCTGCCAGGTTCAACCCCTTGGCCCCGGTTGGCGGCACGATATGCGCGGCATCGCCGACCAGGAACAGGTGGCCATACTGCATCGGTTCCACCACCAGGCTGCGCAGCGGCGCGATGCTCTTCTCCAGGGCCGGGCCTGTGACCAGGTCCGCTGCCACCTCGGCAGGCAAACGCGCTTTCAGTTCGGCCCAGAAGCGCTCGTCGGGCCACTCCTCGACACGGTCTTGCAGCGGCACTTGCAGGTAGTAGCGGCTGCGGGTTTGCGAACGTTGGCTGCACAGCGCGAAACCGCGGGCGTGGTGGGCATAGATCAGTTCATGGTTGACCGGCGGTGTATCCGCCAGCAGGCCCAGCCAGCCGAAGGGGTATACCCGTTCGTATTGTTTGAGCACACCCTCGGGAATGCTCTGCCGGGAAACCCCATGGAAGCCGTCACACCCAGCAATGTAATCGCAATCCAGGCGCTGGACCTGACCGTCTTTTTCAAAGGTCAGGTAGGGCTTCTCGCCCTTGAGCTCATGCGGCTGAACATTGCTGGCCGAATAGAAGATGGGGGCCCCGCTGGCTTCACGGGCCTGCATCAGGTCACGGGTAACTTCGGTCTGGCCATAGACCATCACCGTCTTGCCGCCGGTCAGGGCCTTGAGATCCAGGCGCTGGCGGCGCCCGCCAACCAGCAGCTCGACCCCTTCGTGCACCAGGCCTTCGCGGTCCATACGTTCGGCCACACCGGCCTCGCGCAGCAGGTCGACCGTGCCCTGCTCCAGCACCCCGGCGCGGATGCGGCCCAGCACGTACTCGGCGGTCTGGCGCTCGACGATCACCGTGTCGATACCGGCGTTATGCAGCAGTTGACCCAGCAGCAGGCCCGACGGGCCCGCGCCAATGATTGCAACCTGAGTTTTCATTGTTGTTGTCTCTGTTGGAACGATACCGGCCCTGCACTGGCGGTGGCGCGGCATCTGCTGTTAGGGTTTGCCTTTGCATTTTTACGGGCAAAAACCGCAACTGAGCTGTGCTATTCCATGCGAAACCTGCACTTTTACAAAAAACGTTCGATTAACGGACAGGCCAAAGCTGATGAAATCCACCCTCCCCGGCGTTCCGCTGTTCAAGTTGTATGGGGAAAACCAGGCCTGGCCTGGTACCGACCTGCTGCACTGTGAGCCGATCCCGGCACGCAGCCGCCTGCACCACTGGGAGATTAAGCCCCACCAACATGCCGAGCTGTTTCAATTGCTGTACGTGCAACGCGGGCAGGCCCAGGTGGAAATCGAGGGCACCCGCACTGCCATAAGCGACGCCGCGATCCAGGTGGTGCCCCCCCTGACCGTGCATGGCTTTCGCTTCAGTGCCGACATCCAGGGCCACGTGCTCACTTTTGGCGCCGCGCTGGTGGCCAACCTTGAGCAGCGCCTGGGCGCACCGCTGGCGGTGTTGTCCAAGCCGGTAAGCTACCCGCTGGGCCGGGATCGCGCGCACCTGCGCAGCCTGATCGAGACCTTGCAGCAGGAATACCAGGGCAACGCCCCATCGCGGGCCGCCATGCTGGAGGCGTTGGTGACCGCCCTGATGGTGTGGATCAGCCGCCGTCAGCAGCTTGGGCAGGCCCCGCGCACGCGCGATGAACGCGACCGCCAGTTGCTGGGGCAGTATTTGCGCCTGGTCGAAGCGCACTACCGCGAGCACTTGTCGATAGAGGCATTCGCCGCACGGCTGAATGTGCAGAGCCTGCAGTTGAACCAGCTGTGCCGGGCGCTGAGCGGGCAGACGGCGTTGCAAGTGGTGCACCAGCGCCTGTTGCTCGAGGCGCGGCGCAGCCTGGTTTACACACGCATGAGCATCGGCCAGTTGTCCGACAGCCTGGGGTTCAGCGACCCCACCTACTTTGCCCGCTGGTTCAAGCGCCTGAGTGGGCAAACGCCCAATGCGTATCGGCGGGCAGTGCAGCCTGAATGATCGGCCTGCCTGGCCCCAGGTCCGCAGGCCATGCCCACGCTCGCGCTTGCTTGACGTTTACGTCAAGCTGGCCTCAGGATACCCGGATACTTTCGCCCGAGCCCCAGCATGAGCACGCAGACCTACAGCATCTCCGACCTGTCCCGCGAACTGGACATCACCACCCGCGCCATCCGCTTCTACGAGGAACAGGGCCTGTTGAGCCCGGAGCGCCGGGGCCTGGAACGTATCTATTCGGCGCGCGACAAGGTCAGCCTGAAGCTCATATTGCGTGGCAAGCGTATCGGCTTTTCCCTGGCCGAGTGCCGCGAGCTGATCGAGCTGTACGACCCCACCAGCGGCAACCTCAAACAGCTCAACAGCATGCTGGCGAAAATCGCCGAACGCCGCGCGCAGCTGGAGCAGCAACTGCTCGACATTCACCAGATGCAACTGGAGCTGGACACGGCCCAGGAACGCTGCGAGCAAGCACTGGCCGCCACCCTCAACAACACAGACAACCGCTGAACGTCACAGGAAAACCACCATGTCCCTGCCCAACCACGTGCGCCTGGTCGAAGTCGGCCCCCGCGACGGCCTGCAGAACGAAGCCCAACCCATCAGCGTCAGCGCCAAGGTGCGCCTGGTAGACGACCTCACCGAAGCGGGCCTGGCCTACATTGAAGTGGGCAGTTTCGTGTCGCCCAAGTGGGTCCCGCAAATGGCCGGCTCGGCCGAAGTGTTTGCCGGCATCCAGCAGCGCCCAGGTGTTACCTATGCAGCGCTGGCACCGAACCTGCGCGGTTTTGAAGACGCACTGGCCGCAGGGGTAAAGGAAGTGGCAGTGTTCGCCGCGGCCACCGAAGCGTTCTCGCAGCGCAACATCAACTGCTCGGTCAGCGACAGCCTCAAGCGCTTCGAACCGATCATGGCAGCTGCCCGCAGCCACGGTGTGCGGGTGCGTGGCTATGTGTCGTGCGTGCTGGGCTGCCCCTACGAGGGCAAGGTCAGCGCCGAGCAGGTGGCACCGATTGCCCGCGAGCTGCGCGACATGGGCTGCTACGAGGTATCGCTGGGCGACACCATCGGCACTGGCACCGCCGGCGACACCCGGCGCCTGTTCGAGGTGGTGTCGGCGCAGGTGCCACGCGAGCAACTGGCCGGGCACTTCCATGACACGTATGGCCAGGCCCTGGCCAATGTCTACGCCAGCCTGCTCGAAGGCATCAATGTGTTCGACAGCTCGGTCGCCGGCCTGGGCGGTTGCCCGTATGCCAAGGGCGCCACCGGCAATATCGCCAGCGAGGATGTGCTTTACCTGTTGCAGGGGCTCGGCATCGAAACCGGCATCGACCTGGACCGGCTGATTGCCGCTGGGCAGCGCATCAGCCAGGTACTGGGCCGCAGCAACGGTTCACGGGTGGCGCGGGCGCGCATGGCGCAGTAGGTCATGAAGGTGTCACAGAGGTGTGGGTGAGTGTTACCGCCCCCCATTCCACAGCGAAAAATCGGGTAACAGGGAAACAAATCGACAAAAATTCGGGCCCTGCATTTTTTTCAAAATCCGCTAAATGCTTGATTTTAAAAGATATTCAAAAGTTGGCACGCTGCCTGCTATATCTTTCGTACAACAACAAAAAAAATGCGACACCCAATAAAAACAACAGATAACGGCTCTGACATAACAAGAACAACACGGCAGAGGCGCAGCAAGCAGATTTTTTTGGAGTAGGCAGTCTTTTCAGGGGCCCGCCCCGCGGTCTGGCACAGAACAACAAAACTACCTCGAGGTAGCAGCAGCCAGGTTCGGATCAGCAATGATGAAAGCAGGTCAGCGCTCAAAAAAATACGTTTGCTCTTGACCCCGCATGGGGGTCGCCCGCAACACCAGGACACGCCGACAAAAACAACAACAGGCCAGTCCCAATAATAAAAAAAGAGCAGGCAACAACGCTTTGAGGGGAGCTTCGGCTCCCCTCAGTGCTTCCTGCCCTCTTCCTCCTTCTGTTTATCCTCGTTTTCCCCCTCGAACTTGTCCACCAGCACCGGCATCGTGGCCAGCACCAGCAGGGCCAGCACCGTGCTGATCAGCGCTGTGGCTTCGCGGCCCATGCCAGCGGCCGTACCAATGGCAGCGGTCATCCACAAACCTGCGGCCGTGGTCAGCCCCTTCACATGGCTGGTGTCCTTGCCGTTGCCTTTGAGGATGGTGCCCGCACCCAGAAAGCCGATACCGGCGACGATACCCTGTATCACCCGGCTCAGGGCTTGTGCATCGGCCCCGGCCATGCTCGGTGCCAGCACGAAAAGCGCGGCCCCCAGCGACACCAGCATGTGCGTGCGTACGCCCGCCGACTTGCCCCTGTGTTCGCGCTCGAACCCCAGTACTGCACCAAGCACCGCTGCCATCAACAGCCGTAAAAGAATGCGCGTGACCTCACTCGCGTCGGTCACATCGGCGAATTCTGCCTGTATTACCTGCCAGATCAGCTCCATTGCCTGGTTCCCATGCTGAGCATTGTGCTACCTGCCCGGCAGTGCGCAGGGTGTGCCTGCAAGCAGCCGGGCTTGCTGTGTATAGACACTGACCGCCAGCCGCCGTGCAAAGTGCCACTCAGCCCGCCGATGCAACGACCCCGCCCCCCTCGCGGTCCACCCTGTAACCCACCCAGGAGGCCTGACCATGCCCGTTGAAATCGATGAAGCCACCCGCCGTTGCACCTTGACGGGTGAAAACCTGCGTATCGAGTGTGCTGGCCCGGATATCGAAATCATTACCGACGAACAGTTGCGCATGTCGGTGGCACTGCACGACGACAAACGCGTGCCCATCACCGAAGCCGAGGCCGACGCCTTGACGGTAGCAGGTGCGGTGGATAGCCGCAGGCACCTCAAGGCCAGTGCTCCAGGCTCGGTCATCTAGGGGCCGGCGACGCCTGCGCAGTATCTGATATGGTTTTTGGCGCAAAATCTGAACCTGTGCTGCTAACAGTTTCGGCGCCATAGTGCTCATGCCTGATCGAGGCCTGATGAGCACCCGCCCATGACTGACAGAATTCTTTGCACAGAGATCGACACCCCCGCAACCAGCGTCAAAACGCGCCGCACCGACAGCGGCATTTACACCCGCAGCTTCACCGGGCTGTACCGTAACCTGCGCGTGGGTTTCGCTGGCGCGCTTTTCTTGCTGTTCTTCGGCACCGCCTGGCTCGACTGGAACGGCCGCCAGGCCGTGCTGTGGGACCTGGCCAACAGCAAGTTCCACATCTTTGGCGCGACCTTCTGGCCCCAGGATTTCATTCTGCTGTCGGCGCTGCTGATCATCTGTGCCTTCGGCCTGTTCGCCGCGACCGTTTACGCCGGCCGGGTGTGGTGTGGCTACAGCTGCCCGCAAAGTACCTGGACGTGGCTGTTCATGTGGTGCGAAAAAGTCACCGAGGGCGACCGCAATAAGCGCATCAGGCTGGCCGCCGCCCCCTGGGGCCTGAACAAACTGGCCCGGCGCACGGCCAAGCACTGCCTGTGGCTGGCCATTGGCGTGGCCACAGGGCTGACCTTCGTGGGCTATTTCACCCCGATCCGCCCGCTGGCTGCAGAACTGCTGACCTTGCAATTGGGCGGCGTAGCGTTGTTCTGGGTACTGTTCTTCACCGCGGCCACCTACATCAATGCCGGCCTGCTGCGCGAGGCAGTGTGCCTGCACATGTGCCCGTATGCTCGGTTCCAGAGCGTGATGTTCGACAAGGACACCCTGGCAGTTGCCTATGACCCACGCCGTGGCGAGGCTCGTGGCCCGCGCAGAAAAGGCAGCGATGCTCGCGCCCAAGGCTTGGGCGACTGCATCGACTGTACCCTGTGTGTGCAGGTCTGCCCCACCGGTATCGATATCCGCGACGGTTTGCAGATGGCCTGCATCGGTTGCGCGGCGTGCATCGATGCCTGCGACGGGGTCATGGACAAAATGGGCTATGCCCGCGGGCTGATCGGCTACAAGTCCGAACACAGCCTGCAAGGCGGCTCCACCCACTGGCTGCGGCCACGCCTGCTGGGCTATGCCACTGCGCTGGTGGTCATGCTGGCAGCGCTGGTGCTGGCCTTGCAGCTGCGCCCGATGGTGTCGCTGGATGTGATCAAGGACCGCGGCCTGTTCCGCGAAAACGCCCAGGGCCAGATCGAGAACATCTACCTGCTCAAGGTCATCAACAAGACCGAGCGCACCCAACACTACCTGCTGCGCCTGCAGGATGCCGATGGCTTCACCTTGCAGGGCGACACCGCACTGGTCATCCCCGCAGGCGAAATGAGCGAACTGCCGGTGTCGGTGGCAATGCTCGCCGAGCGGCCGACCAGCAGTTCGCAGACACTCAGTTTTGTCATCAGCGAACGTGACGACCCCGCCATACGCAGCGTGGCCCACAGCCGCTTCGTCGCACCCATGAACCGCTGATCCCTTACACTCCAACCACCTTGCCTGCCAGGCTTCGACAGAAGGCCAGAATGAAACGCTACGAACGCTTCGCCGACGATATTGCCGAACTGATCCGCTCCGGGGTGCTGGGCCCCGGCCAGCGGGTGCCCTCGGTGCGCTACGCCAGCCAGACGCACGGGGTCAGCCCGTCCACGGTGTTCCAGGCCTATTACCTGCTGGAACGGCGCGGGCTGATCCGCGCCAGGCCACGCTCGGGGTACTTCGTCAACGCCCACGCGCCGCGCCAGTTCTGCGAGCCGCAGCCGCTGCAGCCGGTCAGCGAGTCCACCGATGTCGACGTCAGTGCCCTGGTGTTCTCCATCCTCGACTCGATCAAGGACCCCAACACCGTGGCGTTCGGCTCCGCCTTCCCCAGCCCCGAGCTGTTCCCGCTGCAACGCCTGTCACGCTCGCTGGCCAGCGCCAGCCGCAGCATGGACCCGCGCATGGTGGTGACCGACCTGTCACCCGGCAACCCGCAGCTGCGCCGCCAGATCGCGCTGCGCTACATGGTTGGCGGGCTGATGCTGCCCATGGAGGAACTGCTGATCACCAACGGCGCCCTGGAGGCGTTGAACCTGTGCCTGCAGGCGGTCACCCAGCCGGGCGACCTGGTCGCCATCGAAGCGCCCGCGTTCTATGCCTGCCTGCAGGTGCTGGAGCGGCTCAAGCTCAAGGCAGTGGAAATCCCGGTGCACCCGCGCCAGGGCATGGACCTGGAGGTGCTTGCGCAAACCCTGGACAAGCACCCGGTCAAAGCCGTGTGGTGCATGACCAACTTCCAGAACCCGGTCGGCGCCAGCATGCCAGAGGCGAACAAGCAGGCACTGGTACAACTGCTGGCACGGCACCAGGTGCCCCTAATCGAGGACGACGTTTACGCCGAGCTGTACTACGCGCAGCAGGCGCCCAAGCCGGCCAAGGCGTTCGATACCCAGGGGCTGGTGATGCACTGCGGCTCGTTCGCCAAGAGCCTGGCCCCTGGCTACCGCATTGGCTGGGTCGCGGCCGGGCGTTACGCGCAGAAAATCGAGCGGCTGAAGCTGATGACGTCCCTGTGTGCCTCGATGCCTGCCCAGGCCGCCATCGCCGATTATCTGCAGCACGGCGGCTACGACCGCCACCTGCGCAAACTGCGCTACGCACTGGAAGGCCAACAGGCCAACATGCTCGCCGCTATCGCCCGGTACTTCCCGGCCCAGACGCGGGTCAGCCAGCCCTCGGGGGGTTATTTCCTGTGGCTGGAGCTGCCCGAGCAAATGGACGCCCTCAAACTGTTCCACATGGCCCTGGCTCAAGGCATCAGCATCGCCCCCGGGCCGATCTTTTCACCCACCCGACGCTTCGGCAACTGCATTCGCCTTAACTACGGCAGCCCCTGGAACGCCGCCGCCGAACAAGCCATGGAAACCCTGGGGCGGATCATTCGGTCATTTTGAAGGCAAATGGCAATCAGGGTAACTATAGTAGTGCGATCCATCACCGAGGGCGCTCAGCATGGTTCAGGACGATGCCGCTTCTCGCACGCAGGCACTTCACGACAAGGTGCTCGAACTGGAGGCCCAGGTTGCTGAGCTGCGCCTGAAAGCGGCCTGCCAGGACGTCTTGCTCCAGCACATGGAAGAGGGGTTTTGTGTACTGGAGCTGCTGGAGGACGATAACGGGCAGGTCCATGACTACCGCTACATCCTCAGCAATGAGGCCTGCCTTCGTCACACTGCCCATGCCAAGCAGATGGGCCAGACCGCCCGTGAACTGATCCCGAACGAAGTCGATACCTGGCTGCCCCGCTTCGCCGAAGTGGCGCGCAGCGGCCGTGCGTTGCAGTTCGAAGAACGGCTGGCCGCGACCGATCGCTGGTTGAGCCTGTCGGTGCACCGGCTGGAGCCTGCCAGCGATAAACGGGTGGCCGTGATCTTTACCGGCATGCCAGCCGCGCAAGTCAGCGTGCACCGGCTGCAGGCAATCAATCAGCAACTGGCCGAACGTGTCGACCAGGCAGACGCAAACAACAAGCTGCTGGGGGAATTGGTCGACCACAGCCTGGCCAATGTATTTGCTGCCGACTGCAACCTCAGGCTGCTGGCCATCAATCGCACAGCGCAGGAAACGTTCCTGCGCCTGCGCGGGTTCGTCCCCCAGGTCGGCGACCACATTCCGCAGTTGCTGGCGCGCCAGCCCGATATCATGAGCCAGCTGGCACCGGTCTGGCCGCGCATAATGGCGGGCGAGGCCTTCGTCGACAACATTGCCGTGGGGCCGCCTGAAGCACTGCGGCACTACGAAATCCGCTACAACCCGTTGCGTGATAACCGCTTGATGATTCAGGGTGGCTACCTGTTCGCCTACGACATCACCGAGCGCGTAAACGAACAGCAGCGCCTGCGCAAGATTGAAAGTGCCCTGGTCCAGTCGCAGAAGATGGAAGCAGTCGGTCAGTTGACCGGCGGTATTGCCCACGACTTCAACAATTTCCTGGGCAGCATCCTGGCTGCCCTGGAAAGCGCCATTCAACGCCAGGATGAACAGCGCTACCCCGAAGCCGCGCGGTTGCTTGGCGCGGCCCGCCAGGACGCCCAACGGGCCGCGGCGGTGGTACAGCGGCTATTGGCATTTGCCCGCCAACAGGTACTGACGCCCCAAGCGGTGGATGTGCATCAGTTGCTGGCTGGCATGCGCGAACTGATCATCAACTCGCTGCATGCGGGCATTCATTTCAACGACCAGACCCAGCCGGGTGCGTGGCCGGTTCGCGTCGACCTCTCGCAGCTGGAGAGCTCCTTGCTCAACCTGTGCATCAATGCCCGCGATGCCATGCCCTCAGGCGGCACGCTGTGCATTGGCAGTGCCAACCAGACACTGACCCACGAGCAGGCCCTCAGCCTTGACCTGCCGTGTGGCGACTATGTACGGATCAGCGTCAGCGACTCGGGTATCGGCATGCCAGCCAACGTGATGCAGCGGGCATCGGAACCGTTCTTCACCACCAAGCCGCTTGGCCAGGGTTCTGGGCTGGGGCTGTCAATTGTCTACGGCTTCATCCGGCAATCCAGGGGCCAGCTGCAAATCGACAGTGTGCCGGGTAAAGGAACCTGCATCGATATCTACCTGCCCAGGGACGACACCCAGGTGGCGGCCCCGCCGGCGTTGCACCAACCCCCACCGCCCATGCCTGCCAGAACGGCCAACCTGATCATGCTGGTGGAGAACCAGGAAACCATGCGCCTGGTCATCAGCGAAATTCTGCAGGAGCAAGGCCACGACGTGCATGCATTCGTCGATGGTCAACACGCCGTGGCCGCACTGCAGGGCGGCCTGGAGCCGGACTTGTTGATCACCGATATCGGCCTGCCTGGGGGGCTGGATGGTCAGCCACTGGGCAACGGCCTGCCGGAAACCACGCCGGTGGTGTTCATCACCGGCTATACCAGCGAGCAACCGGAGCTGCCCACAGCACGTCGTTTCGCGGTCCTGCACAAGCCCTTCGAGCTGGCACAGCTCAGCGACCTGGTGGCGCGGATGCTGGCCGGCACGCCGTTGTCACGCTGAGCGGCACGGCTCAGCGCCCGCCGCCCAGGTCGATGAACCTGCCGGTGGCATAAGAGGGAGGCGCAAGTGGCAGCCGCCACCGCGTGCCAACCTGCACAACGGCATCAATGCCCCGCCGACGCCGGCCCCGCCTTGGCGGTGAACGGTGGCTTGGCGAACCACACCAACAGGATCAACCCGGCGAACACCCAGGTCATCAGGGTGAAGTAGTCCACCGTGGACATCATGTAGGCCTGCCCGTTGAGTATCTGCTCAAGCTGCGCATAACTCTGCGGGTTGGCCCCACCCAGCTGTTCGAGGGTATGCCGCGTGGTCGGGTCGAACTGGCTGATGTTCTCGCTCAGGTAAGCATGATGCTGGTCCGCCCGGCGAATCCAGATCCAGGTGGTCAACGACGCCGCAAAGCTGCCGCCCAAAGTCCGCAGGAAGGTGGCCAGCCCCGAGCCGTCGGCGATCTGCTGCGGCGGCAGGTCGGACAGCAGGATGCTCAAGGTCGGCATGAAGAACAACGCGACCCCGATCCCCATGAACAACTGCACCAGTGCCACATGCTGGAAATCCACCTCGCTGGTGAACCCGGCGCGCATATAGCAGCTGCCCCCGATTGCCAGGAACGCCAGCCCCGCCAGCACGCGCAGGTCGAAGCGGTGCGCGTACTTGCCCACGAACGGTGACATGATCACCGGCAGCAAGCCGATCGGCGCCACCGCAAGGCCCGCCCAGGTGGCGGTGTAGCCCATTTGCGTCTGCAACCACTGCGGCAGGATCAGGTTGATACCGAAGAACCCGGCATACCCCCCGACCAGCACCAGCGTGCCTACGCGAAAATTGCGGTGCACGAACAGCCGCAGGTTCACCACCGGGTGGCGGTCGGTCAGCTCCCAGATCACGAACACCGCCAGGAACACCACCGATATCAGGCTACCGGCGATGATGAACGACGACTCGAACCAGTCCAGGTCGTTACCCTTGTCCAGCACCACCTGCAACGCACCCACGCCAATGATCAGTGTCAGCAGGCCGATGTAGTCCATCGGCTGGCGGCTGGTCACCACCGGCCGGGTGCGCATTTGCTGGCGCACTACTGCAGCAGCGAACAGGCCGATCGGCACGTTGATGAAGAAGATCCATGGCCAGCTGTAGCTGTCGGTGATCCAGCCACCCAAAATCGGCCCGGCAATCGGCGCCACCACCGTGACCATCGCCAGCAGCGCCAGGGCCATCCCCCGTTTCGCCGGCGGGTAGACGGCAATCAGCAGGGTCTGGGTCATGGGATACAGCGGCCCGGCCACCACGCCCTGCAGCACGCGGAAGCCGACCAGCTCCGGCATGGACTGGGCGATACCACACAGGAACGAGGCCAGCACGAACAGCAACGTGGCCCAGATGAAGAGCTTCACCTCACCAAAACGCCGGCTCAGCCAGCCGGTGAGCGGCAAGGCAATGGCATTGCTCACCGCGAATGACGTGATGACCCAGGTGCCCTGCTCGTAGCTGACGCCCAGGTTGCCGGAAATGGTCGGCAAGGCCACGTTGGCAATGGTGGTGTCGAGCACCTGCATGAACGTGGCCAGCGACAGGCCGATGGTGGTCAGCAGCAGGCTCGGCGGGGTGAACTGCGCTGCGGCGTTATCGCTCATCGCTGCGCCGTCTTGCCAGGGGCGCTGTTTTCGTGGATCAGCTTGGCAATCAGGGTATCGGCTTCGCCCAGCTGGCGGTCATAAACCTCAGTGGTATAGCTGGCCTTCTGCGGCGGTTGCTGGGCAAGGGTCGGGCCGCTCTGGTCGTGCAGGTTGACCTCGACCACGGTGGACAGACCGATACGCAGCGGGTGGTCCTTGAGTTGCTCGGGGTTCAGGTGAATACGCACGGGCACCCGCTGCACGATCTTGATCCAGTTGCCCGTGGCGTTCTGCGCCGGTAGCAGGGCGAAGGCGCTGCCGGTGCCTGCGCCGAGGCTGTCGACGGTACCGCTGTACGTCACTGCGCTGCCGTAAAGGTCAGCACTGATCTCTACCGGCTGGCCAATCCGCATGTCGCGCAACTGGGTTTCCTTGAAGTTGGCGTCGATCCATACCTGGTCCAGCGGGATCACCGCCATGGTCGCGGTGCCCGGCTGCAGGCGCTGACCCAGCTGCACGGTCCGCTTGGCAACATACCCGGTGACCGGCGCCCCCAAGGTAGTGCGCGCGTGGTCGAGGTAAGCCTGGCGCAGGTCGGCCGCAGCCGCCATGACCTCGGGGTGCGACGACACCACGGTGTCGTCGACCAGGGCACTGCTGGTGCTCAGTTGCTGGCGGGCGCTATTGACCGCGGCCTGGGCCACGCTCAGGTCATCGCGGGCGTGGGACAGCTCCTCGGCAGCGATGGCACCGCTGTCGGCCAGCACCTTGCGCCGGTTGAAGTCCTGCTGTGCCTTGCGCAGTTCGGCCTGGCGGGTCGCCAGCTGGGCCTTGAGCGAGTCGACATTGCTGTACAGCCCGCGCACCTGGCGCACGGTGCGCGCCAGGTTGGCTTCGGCCGACTGCAGGGCCACCTGGCTGTCGGCCGGGTCGAACTGCAGCAGCACCTGGCCGGCATGCACCAGGTCGCCGTCATCGGCGCCAATGCTGGTCACAGTGCCGGTGATCAAGGGGGTGATCTCCACCACGTTGCCGTTGACGTAGGCGTCGTCGGTGCTTTCATACCAGCGGCCGACTAGGCTGTACCAGGCCCAGGTGCCGATGCCGGCAAGCACCAGCAGCAACAGCAGGCCAAGCAGCCAGGCCTTGCGCTTGCGCGACGGCTCGGGCGCTGCGGAGGGTGTCGGGGTGTCTGTGGAAGTGGCCATGACAATACCTTGAAAATTCGTGACAGGGTTCAACGGTCGCCGAAGCGGCGCACCGTCAAGGGGTCGCCGGCATTGAGCAGGACCTTGGCCAACAGGCCTTCCAGGGTCTGCAACTCTTCTGGGGCCAGCACGCCGCACAGTTCGTTCATGGCGGCAGCGCCGATTTCCGGCAGGCGGTCGGCCAGGCGCTGGCCATCGGCCGTCAGCGCCAGGCGCACCTGGCGCCGGTCGTCGGCGCAGCGGTTACGCACGATCAGCTCCTTCTGCTCGAGGCGGTCGAGCATGCGGGTCATCGAACCGCTGTCCAGCCCGAGGTAGCGACACAGTTCGGCCGGCGTATCCACCTGGTACTGGGTGACGATGATCAACACCTTGAACTGGGCGGCGGTGACGCCCTCCGACTCCAGGTGCCAGTCGAGGATGCGGTCCTTGAGGATCGCCGCGCGCCCCAGCAGCATGCCAATGGCGCAGCTCTGGAAGTTTTCGGGGGAAAAATGGGCCATCGATAACCGCTCGGGGAGTTGTGTGAAAATATTACTGCCT